>JAIIAN010000118.1 GCA_022717655.1 Bacillota bacterium
GTATTGGACTTATAATAGTATAGAAAGCATTTTAGAAGAACTGCATGATATTCATTTTAGAGGAGTAAAACTATCAGAGTCATTATTATTGGCAAAAAAGATTTAATCTGGTTTTATCAAGCAATGATATGTAAAGTATCTTCAGCGTGTGGACATTGATAATATCGAAGAAGGAAGGAGGCTTACTTATGAATAATGATTTTCACAGTTTGTATAAAGATTTATTTTCAAATTCACCGCAGACAGTTACAATAGATATACCTAAAGATATGGGGATTGGAAGAATATCCCAAGTCGTTACTAAACAGGGAACAGTATTATCCGATTGGCATATGAATTATTATTCTGACACGAATGTACAGGGAATTAATAGTGAAGAATACATACAAATGTTATTTTGCTTAAATGAAGGATGTTCATGGAGCATTGCAAACGAACAAAAAAGTATAAGTCTCCAGAAAGGCGAGACTTGTATCTACCGAGGTCATGGAAAGATAGAATACCTCTGCTATTCAGGAAAGAAGGATTTTGTATTTAAGAATATAAAGATACCTATAAAGTATTTTCAAAGCATTATGAGAGGTTACTTTGAAAAAATAGAAATAGAAGTATACGAAGAAAAAATATTGTGTGGCATTTCAAAAGTTGATATAAGCCCATATATGGAACATATTTTTGCAGAATTAAAAGATTTTTCTCAATATCGTGGTGGATTAGGATATCTTTTCCTTGAAAGCAAGATTTTTGAACTGTTATCAGTATATTTGAGTGAGGTTTTGGAGTTAAGTATTCTTCAAGCAGATCACATTAATATTTCAAAAAATGATAGAGATGCGATTATTGAAGCAAAAAGGATTATAGACAGTCGGCTTGCTTTTGCCCCAAGTTGTGAAGAACTGGCAAAGAAAGTTAGCATTAGTACCTCAAAATTGACAAAGGGCTTTTCTTCCATGTTTGGAACATCGGTTCATGCGTATATTATAGATCAGCGATTGGAAAAGGCCGCAAGTCTGTTGCTAGGAAGCGATTTAAATGTGAGCCAGATAGCAGCATTGGTAGGATATTCAAAACCAAGCAATTTTGCGGCGGCATTCAAAAAAAAATATGGGGTAATACCTAAAAATTATAAAACAGAAAATACGATTGGATGAACTTGAAAATTACTGATTTTGGGTAGAATTAAATTGATTTTGGGTTGGATTAGTTGTGAATAACTGGTATACTATATCTCGTGGTTAGAAAGTACTAACTACGAGATGCTTTGTTTATACCAAAATTTAGGAGGAACGATCATGAACAAAAAACTGAATGCGAAGGATTTTATCCTGATCGGTGTTTTGACTGCGCTCATGTGGATCATTTGCATGATTATCAGCACCGTAATGAGCATTGCCGGACCCATTACCAACGTATTTTATCCTGCTGTCGTAGCAATCCCCAACGGAATCGTGATGATGCTGTTGCTGGCAAAAGTCCCGAAGAAAGGCGTGTTTACAATCTGCGGAACAATTCAGGGTATCCTGTTTTTGCTGGTTGGCGGATTCTGGCTGATCCCTGTTGCGCTGATTATTGGCGGGGTAATCTGCGATTTCCTGATTATGGGCAGAAGTGAGATCACTATGAAATCCATGATGATTGCGTACACCATTTTCAGTGGCATCTTTGCCTTTGGCGCTATCGTTGGGCCTATGCGTTTCCTGCAAAGCGCATTTGTCGGCGCTATGGAGAAGAACAACATTGCACAGGAATACATAGATGGCATGATTAGCATTACATCTGGCTTTATGCCTGTTGTCATTATAGTGGCTGGTCTGCTTGGTGGCTTGATTGGCGGTTACATCGGCCAGAAAGCATTGAAGAAGCACTTTATCAAGGCCGGACTTGTATCGGTGAAGTAACAGCTCCGAAAAATGACAGACGCCAGATTTGTCAGTAGAATGCCTGAATCAAAAGCGGGGCTGCAATGTCAGTCTCGCTTGTTTTTGGAGAACAGTATGGAAGAAAACATAAAGAAACTCATTACACAAAGACAATTTCAAAGAACGGCAGCTTTAGACCCACGGTGCAAAGTTGCGCTACTGATTATGATTGGGTGTGTCAGTTATTTCCTGAACGGGGAAGTTTGCAGCCTGGTTCTTGTCGCCTCTTTTGCGCTGTTTGTTGCTGCTGGGAATGGGGCGAAGTGGGCGGCGAAAATGCTGTTGTTCTATATTGTTATCGCTTATCTCAATGCTCTGCTGCGTTATATTTCTATTCCTGTGCTAAGTGTGATTATGAGCGTGTTCGGCGTGACCATTTTGAAGTTGGTTCCTATCGCAATGATGGGAATATGGATTTTACACACAACACAAATGGATGATCTCATGGTATCGCTGCAACGCTTACGGTTGCCGCAGGCTGTTACAATTCCGTTAGTTGTCATGTTCCGTTACATACCTACTTTGCGGATTGAGTACCGTATGATTCGTAACACAATGGACATTCGCGGTATCAGTGATACAGCATGGAAACAGATTATCCACCCGCTTGCTACGATTGAATATATTCTGATCCCTCTGCTGATGCGCTGCCTGAAAGTAACAGATGAATTAGCGGCGTCCGGCACAACGCGCGGATTGGAACTGGAAGAAAAGAGATATGCGCTGAACTCTGTCCGTTTTTCGTGGAAAGAGTATGCGGTGACTGCTTTGGGAATTGTCTTTTTAGCACTACTTCTATTCCTCGACTATACCTCTATCGGGGAAATTATTATATGGAGGGTATAGCGATGATTACCTTTGAAAATTTTTCTTTCCGTTATGAGGAAAGGGATGGATTTACATTAAAAGATTTGAACCTGACAATTCAGACCGGGGAATTTATTCTATTGACTGGACGGAGCGGGTGCGGGAAAACGACCCTTATTCGCTCTCTGAATGGTTTGATTCCACATTTCTACCCCGGAGAAATGAAGGGAGATATTTTCTTAGACGGACAATCTCTGTTGGAGTTGAAGCCTGCTGATCTGGCTGGAAAAGTGGGTACCGTCTTTCAAGACCCGCGCTCACAGTTTTTTATGACAGATACCACACGGGAGCTTGCTTTCGGGTGCGAAAATATGGGGTATTCCCGTGAGGAAACCGTTGACCGTATTACAAAAGCGGTGCTGGATTTGGAATTAAGCGATTACCTGAACCGTAGCATTTTTGATTTATCCAGCGGCGAGAAGCAGCAGATCGCGATTGGCTCGGTCTATGCCCTTTTGCCTAAAGTATATATCTTTGATGAACCGTCAGCGAATTTGGACTATGCTGCTACAAAACGTCTGGCAGAAACCATGAAGCGCCTGAAAGCTGATGGATATACCATTATTGTTGTCGAGCATCGTTTCTACTATTTGAGGGAACTGCTTGACCGGGCATATCTGATTCAGGATGGAAGGATTATACAGAGCTTCACAAGAGAACAGTTTTGTTCTTTACCTGATGAAACACGCATCCAATACGGATTGCGTACAGTCTATCCAGAACGGGAGGCAGCAAAGTATCAGGTCAAACCGGCACACAGCTCCAGCGATGGATTGAGTGTAAGCAACCTCTCCTTTGCGTACAAAAAGGGGCCGGATGTTTTACAGAATATCAATTTTGAAGCCCATAAAGGTGATGTGATTGGCATTTTGGGACATAACGGTGCCGGAAAGACTACTTTGCTTTCCATTATGACGGGACTTCTGAAAGAAAAGAACGGAAGTATCTGCTATAACGGGAAAAAACTTTCCCCACGCCAGCGCAGGCGGCTGTCTTATCTTGTCATGCAGGATACTGATTATCAGCTTTTTGCCAGCAGTGTTGAAGAAGAATTCTCATTGGGGATTGAAACTGACTGTGCGGAAAAGGTTACAGAAACTTTGGAAGCCCTGGAACTTAGTGAATACCGGGAATACCATCCGGCATCCTTGTCGGGCGGACAAAAGCAGCGGGTAACGATTGGGACCGCGATTGTTAAGGACAGCCCGGTTATTTATTTTGATGAACCTACCAGCGGGCTTGATTATGATTCTATGGTCAGGGTAAGTCATTTGATCGAACAGCTTGCAAGTGCCGGTGTGATTATTTTTCTCGTGTCCCATGACTTTGAATTTATTACCCGCACTTGTTCAGAAGTTTTACAGCTTGACGATCAGGATTCAATCAGGAATCAGGTGCTGACGCCGGAAATCCTAACGTCACTTTCAAAACAATATTTTAACTGATTGGAGGCTTTGTTATGTTCAAGAAAATGTTTGAGTATGCGGGGCCGCACAAAAAGGACTTATATAGCGCAACCTTCATCGTTCTGCTTAGTGTCCTGATGGGGGTACTTCCCTTTGTGCTGGCTTATCAGGTGATTTCACCGCTTGTCATGGGAGAAACCGTTGGAATCGGCTATGTGTCCATGCGCGTGATCGGTGTTTTGATCTGCCTTATTTTACAGGCTGTTCTTTATGGCTGGGGACTGGATGTATCTCATAAGGCCGCTTATAACACGTTGCTTAGGCTTCGTACTTCCCTGCAAAAGAGATTTGAGGCACTTCCCCTTGGATTTATCCAGGATAAGGGAACTGGCACAATTAAAAAGCTGTTCGTGGACGATGTAGACAGTCTGGAAGTATTACTTGCCCACTCTTTGCCGGAGGGCATTGCAAACCTGATGATTCCGATTGCAATTTATGTTGCTATGTTCTTCATCGACTGGAAACTGGCTTTGCTATCCCTGGCATCTATTCCGATCAGCTTTGCAGCCATGATGATTATGTATTCCGTTGGTATGAAGAAAATGGGACCGTATTACATGGCCGGGCAGAAAATGAACAATACCATTATCGAGTATATCAATGGTATGGAAGTTGTGAAAGTGTTCAATAAGGACGCAGAATCCTATGAGCGTTTCCGCAAAGACATTTCCGATTATCGGGACTACACGCTGGAATGGTATAAGGCAGCATGGCCGTGGATGGCAATTTACAGCAGCCTTTTACCCTGTACGATTATCCTTACTCTGCCTTTTGGGGCATGGTTTGTACTTTGTGGGTTCTCCACTTTGCCAGATTTGATTTTGGTACTTTGCCTGTCGCTTAGTATTGGTATTCCGCTGCTGAAATCTTTGAGCTTTTTACCAACTATGCCGCAGCTCAATTATAAGATTGCCGCTTTGGAGCAGGTGTTGGAAACTGCGCCGTTACAGCAGACGGACGCCGCTTTTCATGGGAAGAATTACGACATTTGTTTCGATCACATTACATTCGGCTATGAGAAAAGCCAGCCGGGGCCTGATGGACGGCCTATGGTAACAATGGATGAAGTTATCCATGATATTAGCTTTACTGCAAAGGCAGGACAGAAAACGGCCTTAGTTGGTGAATCCGGCTCTGGAAAAAGTACGTTGGCAAAGCTGTTAATCCACTACTATGACCCGCAACAGGGCAGCATTTCTATTGGCGGACAGAAAATAACGGAAATGAGCTTAGAGGCATTGAACAGTCAGGTTTCCTATGTGGCGCAGGATCAGTATTTGTTCAATACTTCCCTGCTTGAAAATATCCGTATGGGGCGGCCAGACGCTACGGATGAAGATGTCCTTGAAGCGGCGAAAAAAGCCCAATGTCTGGAATTCCTTGAAAAGCTGCCGCAAGGCATACATTCAATGGCCGGTGATGCCGGGAAAATGCTTTCCGGCGGTCAGCGCCAGCGGATTTCTCTGGCGCGTGCAATTCTGAAAAATGCGCCTATCATTGTGCTGGACGAAGCAACTGCATACGCAGACCCGGAGAATGAGGAAAAAATGGAGGCTGCGATTGCGGAATTGGTAAAAGGCAAGACCTTATTTGTGATTGCCCACAAACTTCCTGCAATTATGAACGCCGATCAGATTTGTGTGATCGAACATGGCAAACTGGCGGCAACCGGCACCCATGCTGAATTGCTGGCAACCTGTGAGGAATACAAAAAATTGTGGAAAGCCTCGCAGGACAGCGCAGAATGGAAAGTAAACGCTGTAAAGGAGGGAAAATAAATGCTTGCACTATTTTCAAGGATTTTGAAGCTCTCCGGCAAATATAAAGGCCGGATTCAGGGCGCGTTTGTATGTGCTTTTCTGGAATCCATACTTGCAAAAATGCCTATCTTTTTGGCATTTCTTGTACTCTCTGGATTCTATCAGAAAACTTTGACGGGCACAAAATGTCTGTATATCGGTATCGACCTTATTGCTGTTGTGGTTGCACAGGCGGTTGTCCATTATCTCTGTGACAGGCTGCAAAGCGCCGCCGGATATATGATTTTTACAGATAAGCGGATGGAACTTGGCGGCCACCTCCGTAAGCTGCCGATGGGGTATTTTACTTCGGGCAACATTGGCAAAATCAGTTCGGTACTTAGTACGGATATGGTATTCATTGAAGAAGTTGCCATGAGTACGCTGGGAAATATGATGAGCTATATGCTCTCTGCCTTTGTTTTGCTGGTATTCATGTTCTTTTTAGACCTCCGGCTTGGACTGATCGCCGCTGCTGTAACGTTACTGGCATGGTTTATCGCAAAAGGGATGAACAAGGTTTCCCTAAAAGAAGCGGCTGGCAGACAGGATCAAAGCGAACATTTGACGGATGCGGTTCTTTCCTTTGCAGAGGGGATCAGCGTAATTAAGAGCTATAACCTGATTGGTGAGAAGTCGGAGGAATTAACCGAGAATTTCAGACGTTCCAGAGATACATCCACTGTCTTTGAACGTAAAATGACGCCGTGGACAAGAGGACTGACTATTTTGTACGCTGTCGGAATTTCTGCTATTTTCGTGCTTTCCGTATGGCTTCAGCAAAGCGGCTCCCTTTCGCTGCCTTATCTGCTTGGCGTTCTGCTCTTTGTCTTTGATTTGTTTAGCCCGTTGAAGGCATTGTACGGGGAGGCATCCCGTCTTACTGTTATGAATGCCGCATTAGACCGTATAGAAGCTGTTCTAAATGAAGAAGAATTGCCTGATAAGGGAACACAGCATATTTCACAGGCGGATTCCAACTTGCCGGAAATTTGTTTTGATAATGTGACCTTTGCATATCAGGATAAGGAAGTATTGCACGACATTAGTTTTTCCATGAAGAAGCATACCATGACCGCGCTTGTAGGGCCGTCTGGCGGAGGCAAATCTACGATTGCAAACCTGCTGGCGCGTCTATGGGATGTCAAGTCGGGCAAAGTGACCATTCGTGGGACAGATATACGGGATGTGCCGCTTTCTGAACTGATGGAACAAATCAGCATGGTTTTCCAGCGTGTGTATTTATTCCAGGATACAATCTACAACAATATCAGTATGGGCAAGCCGGACGCTACCGAAGAAGAAGTCTATGAGGCTGCAAAGAAAGCTCGTTGCTATGACTTCGTCATGGCGCTGCCGGATGGATTTCAGACTGTTATTGGTGAGGGCGGCGCTACCCTTTCCGGCGGCGAAAAGCAAAGAATCTCTATCGCCCGCTGCATTTTGAAAGATGCACCTATTGTTATTTTGGATGAGGCTACTGCAAGTGTTGATACAGATAACGAAAGCTATATCCAGGAGGCAATCAATGAGCTGGTAAAGGGTAAAACATTGCTTGTGATTGCACACCGCCTGAATACCATCCGGCAGGCCGATCAGATTTTGGTGATTGCCGATGGACGGATCAGCGAACAGGGAACCCATGACGAGTTGATGGAAAAGGCCGGAATTTATCAGGATTTTGTGAATATCCGCAAAAAATCCTCCGGCTGGAGCATTGCGTAAAGGAGGGATAGATGAAACTTCACGCATCCGGAGAAGATTATTTGGAAGCTATACTTGTATTACAAAAGAAAAGTGGTATAGTGCGTTCCGTTGACCTTGCCCGGCACATGGGATTCAGTAAACCGAGCATCAGCCATGCAGTAGGTGTGTTAAAGAATGGCGGTTTCCTGACTGTCGATGAAGATGGATACCTCAATCTGACTAATGCCGGGCGGGAGGTTGCCGAGAAAATTTATGAACGCCATCAGTTCTTTACGGAGCAGCTTGTAGCTGTCGGGGTTGATCGGGAAACTGCAGAAAGAGATGCCTGTCGGATAGAACATGTAATCAGTGAAGAAGCTTTTGAAAAATTGAAAACTTCGGTTGAAAAAAAGTATTAGTACAATGTTGATTCACCGAATCTTTTATGTTCATCATACTATAGAATTGTTGAGAAACGTGAAACAGGGTATGAAACTCGTATACTAAAAGACATTCAGAGTGGAATTACACTAGAAACACTTATGGCAAAAGGACATAGGAAAACGCCGGAAGAAAAAGCAGCTGTTGCGAAACAAAAGAGGAAACAGAGGCGAGCAAAACGGAAAAAAGAAGCAAGAGATAATCTGACCAAAGAAGAGATCTTGCAAGATGACCGATTTTTCTGTATTGCTGGTTATACCTCCGGAGGTGCACCGTATGGTGTCACCTGGGAGGAAAAGGATTTGAAACCTTGGGAAGATTTGGAAGAAAATGAGTGAGTTGCCAGTGCAATCTTATTTTTCTCTTGTGACAGAAACAGGTTCCTTTTTTGCCGGAAGTAAGTCTGAACTGATCTCTGGAGCATCGAGCAGTACAGTGAAATTTTGCTGAATGATCTCTAGGGTTTTCTGCTTTTTCTGCAATTCCTGTTTTTCCCGGACAGTAGCATCCTGTTCAGATTCAAGATTTTCAATCCGCTTCTGGATTTTATTAGAGCTTGGGATTTTGGTGATACCGAGATCCTGAAGCTCTTTTTTTAGTGAATCGTGGAGCTGGTATTCTGCCTGATGTTTGGTGCGGTATGCTTTTGGATTTTTAGCAGATTTACAATCTTCAATTACTTTACGACAAAGCCGGTAAGAATTGCAGTGTTTCTGAATGACTTTCTGCGTGCTCAGCTCACTGTTGATTTGTGCTATTCTTTGGTCGGCAACTTTCACAGAAGCTTCAATGTCAGATACATGCTGCCTGAAATCGTCATAATTCAGCAAGTTATTTTCGGAAAGATAGTTGAAGGTGCGGGCTGCCTCTTTTAGATTATTGAGCTTTGCCCATCGTTCAAATCCCTCTCGATTTCCAGTTGTGACATAAGTGGAGATATTGATATACAAGCGAGCTTCTCTGGACAGATGTCTTGGAGTTTTTACTTTGCTACGATTTTTAGCCAGACGGATGCGAACATTTTCTTCGGAATAATAGCTTCCGAGAGATTTCATATAAGTGAAGTT
>JAIIAN010000507.1 GCA_022717655.1 Bacillota bacterium
AGCACTAGAGAAGACCAGAAAAGTGCGCCAAAGATGCGGTGAGGTTTACCGCTACGCGATTATAACTGGGCGCGCTGAATACAACCCAGCTCCTGATTTAGCAATAGCTTTGGCTGTCCCTAAGCAAAAGCACCATCCGTTTTTATCCGCCGAAGAGCTACCTCATTTTGTTAGAGATCTTGAAGCATATACCGGCAGCATCATCACAAGAAATGCGACTAAGATTGTTATGCTAACTGGCGTAAGAACTCAGGAGATGCGCTTTGCTACGTGGGAAGAGGTTGATCTTGAGAAAGGTATATGGGAAATCCCGGCAGAACGGATGAAAATGCGCAGGCCGCACATTGTGCCTTTGTCTATTCAAGCACTTGATCTCTTCAAGCAGCTTAAACCTATTACCGGTCATTATCCCTATATTTTTATCGGCAGGAACAACCGCAGCAAACCCATTTCGAAAGAGAGTATTTCACAAGTGATTGAGTTACTTGGATACAAGGGGCGTGCGACAGGTCACGGTTTCAGACATACGATGTCGACAATTTTGCATGAACAAGGTTTTGATAGCGCATGGATTGAAATGCAGTTAGCACATGTAGATAAAAATTCTATACGGGGCACATACAATCATGCTCTTTATTTAGAAAAAAGAAGAACAATGCTCCAATACTATGCAGATGAAATTCTTCAAGGCAGGTGATAAAATGGATACACAGAAAATAGAAAGCATTCTCAAAAAAAATAGGCACATCAACGCAAGATTTGCTAGTCATTTCATATCAGCTTTTAATGTATGGAACACTCTTTTAGCTCCCGTTCTCATAGGTTTGGGAGTTTCATACTTATTTCAATACAAAGATGATGTCACTAAAATTGACAACTTATTCTTTTTATTATGCTTGATGTTAATTGCTATTCATTTAGTTTTTGCTTTAGCATTTAACTATTTAGATAAACGCAGTGACACAAGCACAGAATTGGCTGAGGTTTCAAATAGTTATAATAACTTAATCTGCGACATTGATACAATAAAAGAAAGGATGCGAATATCTAATGAACTTAACGCCACGCAAAAACTTGTCATTTATTTATCAACATTGAAACTTAATAGTCATATTCGTGACCTCATGGAGAAAAAGAAAGATGATAGCTTCACCAGTGAACAACTAGATGATTTTTTTGACGATTTCATAGAGACAATTCTTTCATATCTGCTAAAGCATCGAGAAACTCTTTTTGGTTATGAAAGTAAATCTCGTTATAATATTGCTTTTTATATTTACGACGTTGAACAGGATCAATTGGTTGTTTCATCTAGACATTGCGATGATAGAATAGATAGAAAAGATCGTGCTTGGAAATCAGGATTTGGTCATGTCGGATTGACTTATCTTCATAAAGAATTAAAAATATGCCCTAACATTAACAATAGTACCGAACTAAAAATAAC
>JAIIAN010000119.1 GCA_022717655.1 Bacillota bacterium
TCAGCTATTAGTCAATATCTTTCAGGAAAATTCATTCCAAAGGCAAAATACATTGAAATCATTGCAGAAGTACTAGATGTTGATGAAGAATGGCTTGTTGGCAATACTGAAGAAATGGCATCTTTCAATAACAATAGCCATCGTACTATTCATTTCATACCTTTTAACACTTTGAAAAATACTTCTTCAGACAGTGATTATCAAGAAATAGCCTCTATATTTTATCATCTTCAAAAAGATCAAAAACAAAAATTATATGTTCAATTAATAAATAATCTATTATGTTTTAACACGAAAGGTCTTGAAAAAATATCCGACTATATGAATGACTTATTACAAATAGATGCGTATATTTCTAAAGACTCCCACTCTAACGAGTAGGAGCTTTTTTATATTTCAATCATTTCTAAACCCTTTTCATAGTACCTATAGATTTGAGAATAGCTAAAACTCATATAATCAGGAATTTGAGATAAAGGAATGAATTCCAGGAAACGGTATTCTAACACAAATCTTGCTTTATCATCTTTTACGCCTTTAACACATTCTTCAATACTCTTTAATTCTTCCTCTAATAGCGTTTTTTCTTCGATATAGGAGCATAAAGACTTTTTAGGACTATTTATACTCGGCGTATACTTTATCGCTTGTACACCTTGTATTTGATTTTTTACAAATTCTAATCTTTCTTTTTTATCCTTGTAAGATTTTAAATACTCTATTTTTTCTTTAGAATTCATTTCTAAACCTCCTGCTTTTATTTTTCTTAACTTTTCTTAATCATTCATCAAAACCTATTCCCAATATAATCAAACAAGCTCGGTTGATCTTTACACATTCTCAATGAACAACGTTTCTTGTTTTGGTTGTAGTATTTACAGGTTGGACATTTCTTACGATCTACTGGTTTTGCGATATCTTCTTTTCTCATTTGGAATCACCTTCATTTACTGGACAATGTTCTAAATCCCAGTCTGCAGGAATTTTGCTCATACATTTGCAAACGGGTTCAAGCTTACAATCTTTACACTTATCATGAGAATAACAGTAATTTTTAAGAGCCTGTAATGAGACGTAATCATCAATGTTAGCTGTTTTAATCATTCCAATTCCTCCAATCGAATATATATACCTGGTATTTCCGCCCAGAACTTTTCAATCAGCTCACTGGCTACTCTTGAATCATTTACATAGAATCCCAACCTCTCCATGATGTCTTTCAACGCCTTGTTTAAATCGTCCGTGTCAGGCTTGGTATATTTGTACTCTCCATCATGATGTTTGCCAGTTACTGGAAAACACCACCTGACGATTAATCTTAAAGGTCCATCAAAAGGCTTATCAGGAATATGCGGTATCAAATGAGCTTTGAGTTTTTCCTTTGCCGTTTTAAGTTCTGGTGGATCATAAAACTTTTTAGTACCCATGTTCACCTTGTGCTGTTGAGCAGTTGTAGTAGGTGGAATCATAGGCATAAAGAACTCTATTACTCGTCCCATGTGCAATGCCCATCCTCACAAGTAGGATTATCACAAACATCACAGTTGCTTTTTTCACCATTAAATTCAATATAATCTACGCCACGCCATTTGCCTGTATTTTTGTCATATTCAATAGCATGATTTTTATTACTAGAATTTTTCACCAAATCAAACAAAACAGGTAAAGCAAGCGGTTGTCTAACTAACCAATTTGCTACTTCACTTTTATTCATATCAAATTCGTTATTAGGCAATGTGTGATACAAAGGCGGCATCTTTTTTACAGCTTCAATAAACTCCAATTCAACTTTTGTAAAATTTCTATTTTTAGATCCTTTTGTTTTTACCATTTTCTTTCTCCTATCATTTTCCTGCTCGTCATTGTTAGCGGGTTAGGAGTCGTCGTGCTGCACTTACGCACGACTACTTACCCCGCAATGACATACACGAGTGATATCTAATAGGGTGTCACCTGTCACTGAATATATTATGTATATAATATATTTACTGACACCCTCACTGACACCCTCACTGACACCTATCAGTCAGTCAAATAACATGTTTTATGACTGATACCTGTCAGTGCCATTTTTCTGTTTTTTGACACCCTATTTTTTTAATACAACACCATTTTCAATCGTAAAATCAGGGTGTTCTTTTATACGATTTTTTACTGCGTTTTTACTTAAAGTGAAGTATTCTTCAAGCGACTTTACAGTTACTTCACCATCTATTTTTAATGCCTCGTAAGCTAATTCTAACGAGTTCATTCTCTCTTTCTTCTTTTCTTGAGGTGACTTTCTAGCCTCTTTTGCTTTTTGCCATTGAGGTTTGACATCATCAGGATCAATATCTTGAAGAACTCCGTCTTGATCAACGACATGTACTGGATATTCAAAATAAAGATTAACTGGTGGGAACTTAGAAAACTCTCTCAACGTTCCTTCAATTCTCCATGCAGTAATTGATGTAGCTTTGTCCCTTGCTTCATTTACAAGCGTATCTAGTTCCTTGTAGTAATCATGGCCAAGTTTGCTTTTACAGAAATCAATCATGATACTTTGAGAAAGAACATCATCTTGTGAAAGTTCATTCAACAATTCAGGTCTGTTTGCTCTTAGATAGTCAACGCAGCATCTGCAAGCACTCATATTTCTTAACTGTTTGTAATGTGCTTCATTTAGATCCAGTTCAATCAAGTCAAGCAATGCATCAGGATCACGTGCAAATACTCCTGAACCACTGGCACGGTCCATACTTCTTTTCCCACCTTGTGAACCTTTTGAATGGTGGTGGCAGTAAATAACGGATGTACCTAATTCATTACAAATCTTATCGAACTGGTTACAGAAGTTGGCCATCTGGTCCGCACTGTTTTCATCACCCGTAATAACTTTATAGATTGGATCTATGACTACAGCTATGTAGTCTTTCTTAGATGCCCTTCTAATCAATTTAGGAGCGAGTTTATCCATAGGAATAGATTTACCCCTTAAATTCCAAATATCGATATTAGAAAGGCTATTCGGCTTAATACCGAGCGCATTATAAACATCCTTGAACCTGTGCAAGCATGATGGCCTATCCAATTCCAAATTGACATATAATATTTTTCCTTGTACGCATTGCCACCTTAACCATTTCTTTCCTTCAGCAATGGCAATACACAATTCAATAAGTGCAAACGACTTACCAGCTTTTGATGGTCCAGCAATCAGCATCTTATGTCCTTGTCTTAAAACTCCATCAATCAATGGTGATGCAAGTTGTGGCATATCATCCCAGCAAGCGTCCAATGATTCAGGATCAGGTAAATCATCATTGATACTTTCAATCCATTCGTACCATTCATCCCATGACTCCTTACCAATATTGGTATCAACAAGAAACTGTTTATGGCCATTTCTAATAACACCTGGCATTCTTGATAGACGTGAAGGATTACGATTTTGTGTATCGACATCAAGACCATTCTTTTTACAAATGTTGTAAAGGTAATCAACACGTTTACGATATTCCCTCATATCATTTGCTTCAATTCTTACGATTGCATGAAGGCTTTTACCTCCTGAATGAACCAAACATGCTATCGGCAATTCCAATTCTCTCAATACTGCATTCTGTTCAGCTATTGGCATTGAGTCACTTTCTACAAGAGCATACTTAAAATCCGTTACATTTGAGTTCTTACAGCCTTTACCGTCTAACGGGTTAAATCGTATCCATGCACCCGCTTCTTTGTTGTAATCGCCTAAAACAGCCCCAATATCGCCATCACATTTATTTAACTGTTGTATGAGCTTTCCTGCAGTTCTGTCCCAACATCCTTGTGTTGGCAAATGCTTTTCATCTTTAAGCCATGTTTTTGTAACGTATCCAACATTTTCAGTTGAATCAAACAGGATCTCTAAGTAAGTAATAAGTTCATTTACTGGATTCCAATTATTAGGCTCTCTTACCTCTCTGCCTTCTATCCAGTTCTTATCGATAATGACCTGTTCATCTTTTTCAATAACATCATCCCAATCAAGCTCATGGCCACTTTCTTTTATTGGTGGAACCCACCCCTGATTTTTAGCATACTGAACTATGGTTCCGCCTGTTACACCTGAACCAGTAAAAGACTCCCATTTTCTATAGCATTCATTTTTATGATATCTTTTAGAATCACGTTGGCTCCAGTAGTCCCAGTCACTTGCTGTATAACCTTCATATTTGAGTGCCATTCCAACATTGCACCATTCCTGATAGTCAAGCAAAGAAGGATTTATATTATTCAGTATTTCTAATAAATCAGTTGTATACTCCATTGTTAATCTCCTTCTTTATAAGTTGCTGGATCTATTCCATTAGGAACTCTCCACCCTGAAGCAGCTATTCTATTAATTAATTTTCTAGCCGATTCAAAAGACCATGTTCCAACTTGTTTGAATCCTTTGTTTTCTAACAACCTAATTTGTTTAGGTGTAGCCAATCCTTCTTCTTGTCTTTTATGCAATCTGTCTAACAGTAAAGTTGCTTTTCCAGCATTGTCGACACTGTCAGGATAGATTCCATATTTTTCCAATGCTTTTATTTGTTTTTCACTTGCTGGTGCCATTTCCCATCCAAATGATGGTGTATAACTTTGTAAGTCTTGGTCCATGATGCTCATTTCAAACTGTAATGGATCAACAAGTTTTCTCTTTCTTTTACGCATTTCAGCAAGCTGTTTTGCAAGTGATTCTTCTCTTTGAGCAATGACATCACTTTGAGCTTCTTTTTCAGCATCTTCTATATCTATTGCTTCAAGTACATCTTCAGGAAGTGATGCACTTGCTTTATCTTCTAAATTCTTTGTCATCTGTTTGGCCACTTCATCGTTTTCACAAATCAAGTTGGCTGGATGACATAATTCATGGCGTTCCGTATGCCATAAAAAATCAAGTAGTAACAGGTGGTCCTTGCCTTCACATAGACGAGTACCACGACCGACCATTTGTGAGTATAAACTTCTCACTTTCGTTGGTCGCAAAACGATAATGCAGTCAACACTAGGGCAATCCCATCCTTCAGTTAACAGCATTGAATTACATAAGACGTTGTATTTGTCATTTTCAAAATCTTTTAATATTTCCGCACGATCCTTACTGTCTCCATTGACTTCTGCAGCCTTAAATCCATTAGAATTTAAAATATCTCTGAACTTTTGAGAAGTTTTGACTAAAGGAAGAAAAACAACTGTCTTTCTATCTTTACAATACTTTTTCATTTCCTTTGCTATCTGTTCAAGATAAGGATCCAACGCAGTTCCTATATCACTTACCTTGAAGTCACCAGACTGAACTCCGACCCCGGACAAATCCATCTTTAGCGGTAACGTAAGTGCCTTTATAGGTGTTAGATACCCTTCTTTGATAGCTTTTGGAAGTGTGTACTGATAAGCCAGACTTTCAAAGAAGCTTCCTAGATTTCTCATATCTCCTCTATCAGGTGTAGCCGTTACACCTAATACTTTAGCGCTGTCAAAATATTCCAATACTCTTTGATAACCATCACTTAAACAATGATGTGCTTCATCAATAATGATCGTGTCAAAATAATCTTTTGGAAACTGTTCTAATCTCTTGGTTCTTTGTAATGTTTGTACCGAACCAACAACAATCCTGAACCAGCTTCCAATACATGTTTCTTTTGCTTTTTCCATAGCACATTTAAGTCCTGTTGACTTAGCAATCTTGTCACTTGCCTGCTCCAGCAGTTCACCTCTATGTGCCATAATAAGAACTCTATCCCCAATTTTTACGCAGTCTTTGGCAACCTCAGCAAAGACGATTGTTTTTCCACAACCAGTAGGCAAAACAAGGAGAGTCTTTTGAACTCCCTTGTTCCATTCTTCAAATATAGAATCATGTGCCTCTTGTTGATAAGGTCTTAACTGCATTAGAATTGTCCTGGATTATAGTTAGGTGTTGCTTGTGGTGTAACTGGCATTTCATCTTTTGGATAGAATTTTTTGATTTCATTGTATTCATTGCCATTGTAAGTTCTTGTACCAATCTTACAGCGTCCTGTTGAACCAGGAACCATTGGCCAGTTCATCTTTAATGGTTCATCTTTTTTCTTTTGTCCAATCCCTCTAAAGAATTCACTTAAGATTCTTTCAACTTTTGTATGAAGTAATAATCTATGTTTAATGATGACTTCTTTACCGTTATAGTTGATAGCAATACTTACGATTGCTTGATTACAGGCCGACATCTTTTCAGAGCCGTTGAATCTTCCTCTTTCATAACTTTTTACAGTAAAGTCATAATCACCTGCAGGTAAGATAATGAACTCACTTTCTTCTTGGATGGTATCATCCCATCCTAATTCATGACCTTCCATCATTCCGTTATTCATACCGTTGTTATATGCATCCATTTAATCATCCTCCTAAAACGCTCTGATATTTTCGTTAATAATTTTTAATACTTGTGGCCAAGCACCTATTAATACTCCATTGATAAAGTTTGGATCATAATTATCAATTGGTGTGTCTTCAGGATAATATCCTTTGAAGCTGACCGCTTTTCTAACTTCTTCTTCAGTTACAAGATTTTGATCCATTAAATCCTTCAATGGTTTTGGAATCGTACTTTGTACAGTTTGTTGTACTGAAGGTGTATTTACAGTAGGTACTGCTTCTTGAATTCCACCTGTTTGTAATTCCTTATCTACTTTGATTTCCTCAACTTTTGGTTCTTCTCGAGAAACTGGAGGAACAGTATTCATAACAGGTGTAGTGTTTACTACTGGTGCAGGTGCAACATTCTCATTTAATTGGTGAGCAAATAAATGAGCGATTGCTCCAAAATCAAGTGGCAGTTCTTCAGGTAATCCATCCCTATTCTTTGCGTCCCAGCAAGGGTGATGTGATGTATACATGACACGTTGACCACCTTGTGCCTTATGCTTTTTACCTTTATCATCTACAGCCACGCTGAATGTTTTGTAGTTTGCAAATAAGACCATGTCTGCCCACTCTTTTGTAAGAGGTGCAGTTTGTGCTGTTGTTTTCTTTCCAAGCTTTAATTCATAACGATCGTAAGCCCCCATTTCATTAGGCTGTTCAAATTTACGAATAGTCGCATGAGCCGTTAAAAGAACATTGATATTGGCCACATCTACGACATCTTGGAGAAGATTAAGAAATCTTCCCCATTCTTCAGCAACATAGGTATAACCTGTACCATATCCAAATTCTTCTACACCTGATTTACCATGTTTTGCACAGATAGCTTCCGTACATAATCTTTCAGCCCAGTCGGCAGTATCGATAACTAGTGTTTTACAGTTTCTTTTTTGAATGACTGATTGAACTTCCGCAATCAGCATTTGCCAGCTCGTTGGCTTTGGTAATCTTCTTACATCATATTTTTTAGTAGATCCTTCAGTATCAATAAATAAAGGATCTGGAAATTTCATTGCAAAAGTTGTTTTACCAATTCCTTCAGGACCATAGAAAACAACTTTTTGTGCTCCGTTTATTACTCCTTCAGTAATTTCAAAATCCATTAGAATTCACCTGCTTTCCATGTTGGTGTTGTGTTTTCACTTACTGGTTGAACGGGCTGAGAAGTAACATTTTCTTTTACATAGCCATCTTCAATAATCACTGAACATTCATCACCAGTAGATACTCTTGTTGCAATAGCTTGTAGTCCTTCTTGTTCAAGCCATGCATTGAACTCTGTTAGAGTTCTTAGATCCATTTGTTCTAGCTTGTCTAATAAGACAAAACCGCAATCAGGATTTAATTTACGAACGATAGCAGTAGAAACTCTTAATTGATCACTTCCGCTCATGCTGTCCCATTTCTTTCCTTTGTAAGTCAATTCATTATCTTCAATACTTAATTCAGGCAATGGTAAATCCGCATTGTTCAATAAGTCATATTTTTGTTTACGTACATCTTCAATTTGATTTGTAAGGTTGTCATATTGTGACTTATAGCCTTTTGCTTCTTCTTCAGCTTTTTCCTTATCAAGATTTGCTCTAACCTTGCGATTTGTTTCTTCAATTTCAGCTAGGTTCTTTTCTAGTTCATCAGTTGATTGATCCAATAAATCTAAAGCATCTGTCTTGGCCACGCTTAAATCATATGTAGCCTTGTTCAATTCCTCTTTCTTTTGATTTAGCATTTGTTCATAGCGTGCTACTTCATCCGTTAAGGTTTTAACCTGATACTCATATTGAGTGACCTTTCCTCTTTTTCTTTGGTTCTCACCATTTTGAGCAAGAATAGCCTGTTGCTGATTGATTAAATCTTGAGGACTTACCAAATCCTTAGGTGCATCTTCAAAGAACGGTTGTTCCTTAGCAAACTTAGCTTTTTGATCAGCAATACGACCTACTGTCAATCTTTCCTGATAAAGCTCATTTTCTTGTTTTTGATAAACAGCTAATTGATCTCCAACTCCGATGATATTTAAAAGAACTTCCGCCTTTTCCTTGTTTGTCTTGTTCATGAATTTTGGTAAATCCAACGCAAGCTGTTCAATGAAAGAATTTAACAAGTTTTGTCCTGCTTTCTTACCACTAGGATCAGTAACTTTTAAAGAACTGTTCTTTCCTTTTCTTTCAACGATAATTCCATTGCTTAATGTAACTTTTAAAACTGGTGGAATAGTTGAGCCTTCTCTTGCAGCGTTGCTGGGCTTATTTTTATCTCCACCTAAAGCCCATGCGATACTGTCAAGTACCGAAGTCTTACCTTGGTTATTGTCCCCACCAATAATAGTCAATCCATTTTGTGTTGGATCAATCTTAACTGCTTTGATTCTTTTAACGTTTTCTAACTCCAATGCATTAATCTTCACTGACATCTTTACTTTCCCCTTCCATTTCGTGAATCTTACTTTTAATTAACTCTTGCAATTGATGTGTACATTTTGTAAATTCTAGAACCGCTGGATTATATATATCCATTACTTCTCTTTTTGAAATGCCAAATGAATCTTTTAAAAATTCAAATCCAAATTTGTTTGATGCTACAATGCCATCAACAACCAAATTATCATTTTCAAAATAAATTCTTGATTCTAAATTAACTACTGGTAATTTATCAATTTCATCAATTTTCTTTATC
>JAIIAN010000508.1 GCA_022717655.1 Bacillota bacterium
CGTGAGCAGGCACTGCACGCCCAGCCTGGCGGAGGTCGGCGTAAATACCGGTTGTCCCGCAGCATCCTGCCGGATAAACAGGTTTTTTCCCTTTGGGACCAGAACTGACCTTTTTTCGCCCCTCACACCTTCCAGGTTGGCTAAAAACCCGGGCATACGGGTATCGGTACTCAGCACTTCCAGATGGATAAACCATTCTTTGTCCACAAGTTTATTCCCCGCACCCGGGGTTTTCGTACACCCCATAAACCCTACAGGTAAATGACGTCGGTTTCAGCAGTAACGTGTCGCGGACAATATCCGAAGAAGAACAGATGACTGTCACATTATATCGCCATGGCTGAGAGGGATTCCACCGCTCTGTGACACAACACATTCAGAAATTCGGTACATTCATACACGTCAACGCGATAATATGACTGGCCGATCAGCTTTTCTACCAGACCGAGTCCTTTATCCATCAGTGACCCGTTAATTGCATTTGTCCTCCTGCCTGCCAATTCAATATCTGCACAATGTTCCTTGATCAGGAAAACCATATTTATTCAAATTTAATATTGAGTTTCTTCTGTGACTTCAAGGCTGGTTCCCATTGAATTTTCATTAAAAGAAAAAGTCACACTCTCATTATCTCTGACCACTGATATTTTTAACGAATTACTCTCCTGCCATGCATAACTAACCTTTGCATCATTGAATTTATCGACTTTATTTGTACTGGGTAGTTGCTTTTTGAATAGCGTATTATCATATTGAATCCTTCTGAATTCCTCATAAGCATCCCTTAATTTCAAATCAGGAAAAAAACACGTATATTTACTTACACCATCATATTCTCGGCTGGGACGCCTCTCCTTACAATAAGTTGCCCAGCTATCTTTTTTTTGATTATTATTCTTTGTTTCCGCCTCTTTAAAGAATAAAGCATAGTTTTGATCCAAAAGAATAAGATAATCATTAACTTCGAGAATCTCACTATAAGGAGGTGGGCATTCATCCCCTGGTAAAAGAGCTGTCAGAAGATAAATATATTTAGGTAGAGACACACCTTCATACTTAAAAAGCCGTTCATATAGTGCCATTGTTTTTTCAGACAAATAATATGATATGGGTGTTTTTTTAATTTTAACATAATCAATCGAACACACATTGTTATCTTCAAGAAAATCATTTTTTATTGTTAGCGTTTTACCACTAAATGTAAATTTTACTTTACTGTATATTTCATTCAAATTGTTAATCGTATTTAAATCATGCTTACCAAAAACATCAACACCAGAAACTTTTTCATACACCCACAGTTTATGATCTACCCCATTATCAGAAATGGCTATCTTTGGAAAAAAACAAAAAAACATCAAAATAATTGAAAAATAAATTTTACTCATGACACAACTCCAGATTAAAATTAACGAGAGAAATCATACGCTCCAGTTAAAAA
>JAIIAN010000509.1 GCA_022717655.1 Bacillota bacterium
GTGATAATGTGCTTCTGGCACATGTAGTAGGAGCTGGGAAGACTTACGAAATGGTAGCGGCGGCAATGGAAAGTAAAAGACTGGGATTATCACAGAAGAATCTCTTTGTTGTTCCAAACCATTTGACGGAGCAATGGGGAGCGGAGTTCCTGCAGTTATATCCGGGAGCCAATATTCTGGTAGCAACCAAGAAAGACTTTGAACCGGCAAACCGGAAAAAGTTTTGTGCCAGAATCGCTATGGGAAATTATGATGCCATTATCATTGGTCATTCCCAGTTTGAGCGTATTCCAATCTCTGATGAGAGACAGGAAGCCATGCTGCGGAAGCAGATTGATGATCTGGAAATGGCAATCCAGAGTGCAAGGTATGAACAGGACGGCGGGCGTTATACCGTCAAACAAATTGAAAAGACCAGAAAAACACTGCAGACAAGGCTGGAAAAGCTGAATCAGAAAGAGAAAAAAGATCAGGTAGTTACGTTTGAAGAACTGGGCGTGGATCATTTGTATGTAGATGAAGCACACAGCTATAAAAATGCGTTTCTCTATACAAAAATGAGGAATGTAGCCGGGATTGCACAGAACGAAGCACAGAAATCAGCGGATATGTTCAATAAATGTCAGTATCTGGATGAGATTACCGGAGGGAAAGGCATTACCTTTGCTACAGGAACACCGATCAGCAACAGCATGACGGAGTTATATGTTATGCAACGGTATCTGCAGAACAGCAAACTGCAGAATATGGGACTTGGATTGTTTGATTCCTGGGCTTCCACTTTTGGAGAAGTTGTCACGAGCATCGAACTTGCACCGGAAGGAACAGGATATCGAGCAAAATCAAGATTCGCCAGATTCTATAATATTCCGGAATTGATGAATATGTTCAAGGAGATTGCAGATATCAAGACTTCCGATCAATTAAAGCTTCCAGTGCCGGAAGCGGAATATGAAACAGTGGTGCTGAAACCAACGGAACAGCAGAAAGAAATCGTAGAAAGCCTTGGAGAACGTGCGGAAGTGGTAAGAAACGGTGGTGTAGATGCCAGTGTAGACAATATGCTGAAAATCACTAATGACGGAAGGAAGTTAGCATTGGATCAGCGTTTGGTGAACGAACTATTGCCAGATAATCCGGAAAGCAAAATAGCAGTCTGTGCAGAGAAAAGTTATGAAATCTGGAAAGATACTGCAGCACAGAAATCCGCACAGTTGATTTTCTGTGATTTGAGCACACCAAAAGGTGATGGCAGTTTCAATGTTTATGATGACTTGAAGCAAAAACTGATGGAGAAAGGTGTACCGGAAAAAGAGATTGCTTTTATTCATGATGCAAATACAGAAGCAAAGAAGACGGAGCTGTTTGGAAAAGTGAAATCCGGGCAGGTTCGTTTTTTGATTGGCTCAACAGCAAAGATGGGTGC
>JAIIAN010000120.1 GCA_022717655.1 Bacillota bacterium
TTTCTAATTATTTCCAGTACCAATTGCTATCGTCAGAAAATAAATTCGTTCTGCTCTCTGTGTTTCTTTTAAAATTCGGCTAACTGCATCAATTGTACTTCCTGTCGTATAGATATCATCAATAATTAATACATTTTTCCAATATGTCTGATTCTTCGCCGGCGCAAATGCCTTCTGAAGATTTTTTCTGCGCTCCTGCGGACTTAATTCTTTTAACGGTTTCGTATTTTCAATTCGTTTTACTGCATCTGTTATAACCGGAAGATTTAATCTTTCTCCCATTGCCCTTGCAATCACTTCTGCCTGATTATATCCCCGCTTTGCCAGACGGGACGGATGCAGAGGAACGGGAATTAACGCTTCAATCTTCCATGCCTGAATCTGATTTTTTGCATACACTGCCGCATAAGTTCCATAAAAAATTCCATACTCTTTTCTTGCATGATATTTTAGCTGATAAAGGGACTGTGACACCGGACTTTGATACCCAAACACCGCAATCCCCTGTTGATAAACATGTTTTTTTCTACTGCAGTCATAACAAAATTCCTGCCGTTCCTCTAAAAGTGGTCTGGAACAGCGGTAACATCGGACTCCTTGAATTGGTTTTAATATTGGAGCGCAGCCTTTACAGATACTGCGCCCTCTTTGTGCTACAATGTCCCCGCATATCGGACACCGCCTTGGATAAAGAATCTCTAAAATTCCTGCTGTAATCCGATTTCCTTTAATCTTAAATCGAGTGTCGTATAACGGCTTTGTTCCATTTGGTTTTCTTCCATTTCCCAGAATGTTTTTTCATCTCCTACTAAAGTCACACATTTTCGTGCTCTGGTCACTGCTGTATACAAAAGGTTACGGTTCATTAACATCTTTGGTCCATTTAAAAGTGGAATCACAACAGCCGGATATTCGCTTCCCTGAGATTTATGAATCGTAATTGCGTAGGCAAGTTCAAGCTCATCTAACTGTTTAAATGGATATTCTACAAACCGTCTCTCTTCAAACTCAACGGTCAATGTCTCCGCAAAGGTGTTAATTTCTCTGATAATTCCGGTATCTCCATTAAACACACCCACACCTTTTTCGATACGGATGCCTCCGATTCCACGAATTTCCCACTCTGTCTGGTAATTATTTTTAATCTGCATAACCTTGTCGCCCTCACGGAACAGCCCCTGTCCATGCTCTTTTTCTCTTTTCTGATTATCCGGCGAATTTAAATACTGCTGTAAAATCGTATTTAAGCGTTCTACTCCTAAAAGTCCTTTTCTCATTGGAGTTAAGACCTGAATCTCATAAGGAGTGGCATTTACAAATTTCGGCAGCTTATTTTGAATCAGGGCAATCAGCACACGGATAATCACATTCGCATCGTAACGTTTTAAAAAGAAAAAGTCCATGCTTTTATTATCGAGTGTAACCGGGATTCCCTTATTGATTTTATGTGCATTGACGACAATATCGCTTTGGGATGCCTGACGGAAAATCTTTGTCAGTTCCACGACCGCAAACTGACCGGACGAAATAATATCTTTCAATACGCTTCCTGCGCCCACACTTGGAAGCTGATTGACATCCCCTACCAAAATCAGTCTTGTTCCCGGCATAATTGCCGAAAGCAGGGCATGCATCAAAAAAATATCCACCATCGACATTTCATCAATGATAATGACATCAGCTTCTAATGGATTCTGTGCATTTCTCTCAAAATGAATTCCTTTTTGTGCCTGGTCCTCTGGCATGCCGGAAAGCTCCAGTAAACGGTGAATGGTTTTTGCCTCATATCCTGTTGTCTCTGTCATTCGCTTAGCTGCTCTTCCGGTCGGCGCAGCCAATAAAATTTCTTCATCCTGCTGTTCAAAATACCGGATAATCGCATTGATGGTCGTTGTCTTTCCTGTTCCTGGTCCACCAGTTACAACAAGCAGCCCATTTGAGGCTGCCTGCATCACTGCCTGTCTCTGTTTTTCATCTAAAGTAATTTCTTCTGCCGATTCAAGTTCGTCTAACTGAAGCTTTAACTTATCCTGATTGATTTCTTCTTTTAAATCCAGTTCTTTTAACATCTGTGCCACATGCAGTTCCACCTGATAGAACTGACTGGCATACACAATCTGTTCCGGTTCTTCTTCATCTGACACAATTTCTTTGATTACAACCTTGCGCTCGATTGCCAAATCCATAATATGCTTCTCCATGTAGGATTCTTCCACGCCCAAAAGTGCGGATGCCCTTCTTAAGAGAAGTTTCTGTGGAAGATAGACATGTCCTTCTGCCGATGCCTGCGTCAGTATGTAGAGAAGTCCGCTTCGGATTCGATAATCCGAATCCGGCAAAATTCCAATCCTTCCTGCAATCTCATCTGCAATCTTAAATCCAATCCCATCTACATCTTCCGCCATCTGATATGGATTTTCTTTTAACACATGATACATCTGAGGTCCGTACTGCTTGTAAATTCTGCCTCCCAGTGACAGGGAAATTCCGTACTGCTGAAGAAACATCATGGCTCTTCGCATATCGGATTTTTCCATAACCTGGTCTGAAATTTCCTGTGCTTTTCTTAAACTGATTCCCTTTACCTCTGCAAGACGCTCCGGTTCTTCTTCCATAATACGAAGCGTATCTTCTTTAAATCTGCGGACAATTCTTGCCGCCAGTGCTGCCCCAATTCCCTTAACTGCACCTGAAGCCAGATAGCGCTCCATTGCCTGGGAATCCTGTGGAACAACGACTTCATAAGAACTCATTGCAAACTGCCGTCCATACGAGGGATGTTTGGTATAATGCCCGAACGCTTTTATCGTTTCTCCCTCATTCATATACTGAAAACTGCCGACACAAGTCAGTTCTTCGTCCTCTGTGACTACCACCATAACCGTATATCCATTATCCTGATTCCGAAAGATAATGTGGTCAACGTATCCTTCTATGGTTTCCTCCATCTGCTTTCCTTTCTTATTTTCCCTCGATTTTACTCATTACATCAAGGTACTGTCCTGTTCCAACAGCCACTACCATTCCCGGGTCTTCTGCAACGACTGTATTAATTCCGGTTTCTTCCTGAATCAGCTTTTCAAGTCCGCCCAGTAATGCTCCGCCTCCGGTTAAGACAATTCCACGTTCGGCAACGTCTGCAGCCAGTTCCGGCGGTGTTTTTTCAAGTACGCTGTGAATCACTTCCATAATCTGAGTCGTAGACTCTGCAAGTGCCTCTCTGATTTCTTCGGATGAAATTTCTGCACTTTTTGGAAGTCCGGATACGGTATCTCTGCCCTTTACTTCTATTGTATGTGGAAGAGTTTCCGGATAAACCGTTCCTATCTTTATCTTTGCTGCCTCTGCTGTCCGCTCACCGATAATCAGATTATAATTCTTGCGGACATAGCGCATAATCGCCTCATCGAAATTATCTCCGGCTACTTTTATGGAAGTAGAAACTACCGTTCCGCCCAGTGAAATCACTGCAACATCCGTTGTTCCTCCTCCGATATCTACAATCATATTTCCAAATGGAATCGTAATATCAATTCCAGCTCCAATTGCCGCTGCAATCGGTTCTTCGATAATTGCCACGTCTCTTGCACCGGCACGATACGTTGCTTCTTCTACTGCTTTTTTCTCTACTTCTGTGACACTGCTTGGCACACAGATGCTGACTCTTGGTTTTCGAAACGCTCTTTTTCCCATCGCTTTTGAAATAAAGTATTTCAGCATTTTTTCTGTCACTTCATAATCTGAAATCACACCCTGACGCATTGGACGTACCGCCATAATGTTTCCTGGTGTTCTTCCAATCATCTGTCTTGCCTCTTCTCCGACTGCACGGATTTTATTTGTATCTTTATCATAAGCGACAACGGATGGTTCTTTTAATATGATTCCTTTTCCTTTGACATAAACCAGAATATTCGCTGTGCCCAAGTCAATTCCAATCTCTGTAGCTCCCATATTTTTACCCCTTTCCTGCCTTTTATTTTCATCTGTTAAAGATTTTCGGCAGATAACAGCCTGACTGCTGTGTGTTTCATTATACCGAACTTACTGAAAAATGAAAAGAGGCAATCATTTCAAATATTTTGACACGTACTGACCTGTATAGGAGACAGGATTCGCTGCAACTTCTTCCGGTGTTCCAAATGCTACCACAGTTCCCCCGTTATCTCCTCCTTCCGGACCAATATCGATAAGATAATCCGCAGTTTTTATGACATCTAAATTGTGTTCAATGACAACAACTGTATTTCCGCCCTCACAAAGACGCTGTAAAATCTCGATTAATTTATGCACGTCTGCAAAATGAAGTCCGGTTGTCGGCTCATCTAAAATATAAATGGTCTTTCCGGTGCTTCTTTTACTTAACTCAGAAGCCAGCTTGATTCTCTGGGCTTCTCCTCCGGAAAGTTCCGTAGAAGGCTGTCCTAAACGGATATAAGAAAGCCCTACATCATAAAGAGTCTGAATCTTTCTTTTAATCGATGGTACATGTTCAAAAAATTTGAGTGCTTCCTCCACTGTCATATTTAACACATCATAAATGCTTTTTCCCTTGTATTTGACTTCCAAAGTCTCACGGTTATAGCGCTTTCCATGACACACCTCACAAGGCACATAAACATCCGGAAGAAAATGCATCTCAATCTTTAAGATTCCATCTCCACTACATGCCTCACAGCGTCCGCCTTTTACATTAAAACTGAAACGCCCTTTCTTATAACCTCTCGCTTTTGCATCCGCAGTTGCCGCAAATAAATCACGAATCTGGTCAAATACTCCTGTATACGTTGCAGGGTTTGACCTTGGAGTCCGCCCAATTGGGGACTGGTCAATCGCAATGACTTTATCCAGCTGTTCGATTCCCTCAATGCATTTATGCTTTCCTGCCACCACTCTTGCACGATTTAATTTTTTTGCCAGACTCTTATACAAAATTTCATTGACCAGAGAACTCTTTCCCGAACCAGAGACTCCAGTTACGCAGGTCATAACCCCTAACGGGAACTTGACATCTATCTTCTTTAAATTGTTTTCTTCTGCGCCTCTTACCGTTAAAAATCCAGTCGGCTGTTTTCGCTCCTTTGGAACTGGAATCTTTAATTCGCCACTTAAATATTTTCCTGTAATCGATTCCGGACACTGCATAATCTCCTCAGCCGTTCCAATTGCGACCAATTTTCCTCCATGTTCTCCTGCACCAGGACCGATATCAACAATGCAGTCCGCTTCTCTCATGGTATCTTCATCATGTTCAACCACAATCAGCGTATTTCCCAAATCTCTTAAATGCTTCAAAGCCGATAACAGCCTGTCGTTGTCTCTTTGGTGCAGTCCGATACTCGGCTCATCCAAAATATAGGCAACTCCGACAAGACCCGAACCAATCTGAGTCGCCAGACGGATTCTCTGGGCTTCTCCTCCGGAAAGTGTTCCGGTCGCTCTTGAAAGCGTCAGATATTCCAGACCCACACTGACAAGAAAACCAACTCTTGCACGAATTTCTTTTAACACCTGATTTCCCACCAACTGCTGTGTTTCTGTCAGTTTTAGATTCTCCAGAAATTCCTGAAGATTGCGAATCGAAAGTGCCGTTACTTCGGCAATATTCTTCTCTCCAACCGTTACAGCAAGTGCTTCTTTTTTCAAACGCTGACCTTTACAGGTCTTACAAGGTGTAATCTGCATAAAGCTTTCATATTCCTGTTTGGAACTTTCTGAACCAGTTTCCTTATAACGACGCTCCACATTTTTGATAAGCCCCTCAAAAGCGACATCATAGACGCCCTCTCCACGCTGGCCTTTATAATAAACCTTTACCTTTTTTCCACCTGTTCCATGGATAATCACGTCTTTGATTTCATCGGGATAATCCTGAAACGGAGTTTCCAAATCAAAATGATATTCCTCGGCAAGGGCATCTAAAATTGCGCGGGTAAAACTGCCCTTATCCGTACAGGACTGCCATCCAAGCACCACAATTGCGCCCTCGGCAATGCTTAAACTCTGGTCCGGAATCATTAAATCCACATCAAATTCCATCTTATATCCAAGCCCTAAACAATCTGGGCATGCTCCGAACGGATTATTAAACGAAAAGCTTCTCGGTTCAATCTCATCAATGCTGATTCCACAGTCCGGACAGGAAAAACTCTGACTGAAATTAATCACATTTCCATCCATGGTATCGACCATCATCAGCCCATCTGCAAGATGAAGCACAGTTTCAATGGAATCCGTCAGACGCTTTTCAATTCCCTCTTTTACAATCAGTCGGTCCACGACAATCTCAATGTTATGCTTAATATTTTTATCTAATTTGATTTCTTCATTTAATTCATACAGATTCCCGTCAATCAATACACGGACATAACCGCTCTTTCTTGCCTGTTCTAACAACTTGGCATGTGTTCCCTTCCGACCTCTTACAATCGGGGCAAGCAGTTGAAATTTCGTCCGCTCGGGCAGTGCCATAATCTGGTCTACCATCTGGTCTACGGTCTGCTTTTTGATTTCTTTTTTACACTTTGGGCAATGCGGAATCCCCACCCTTGCATACAATAAACGAAAATAATCGTAAATTTCGGTTACTGTTCCAACTGTTGAACGGGGATTCCGGTTTGTTGACTTCTGGTCAATGGAAATCGCCGGAGACAATCCTTCAATACTCTCCACATCCGGCTTTTCCATCTGTCCTAAAAACTGTCTTGCATAAGAAGAAAGCGACTCCATATATCTGCGCTGTCCTTCCGCATAAATTGTATCAAATGCCAAAGAACTCTTTCCTGAACCACTTAAACCGGTCAGTACGACAAATTCATTTCTTGGGATGTCTACACTTAAATTTTTTAAATTATTTTCATTTGCTCCACGTATCTTAATAAATTTATGTTCCTGATTTCTCAATGTATTTTCCTCATTTCCTTCTTGCGATGCGATTAACTTCAACAGTACCATTATAGCACAGGGATTTTTTATTTACAAACATTTGTTCGAATTATTTTTAGGACACATTTTTATACTTTTGCCACTCTCATCATAACTTTGTAAAAGAAAAAACAGCCTGTATTAGACTGTCCTTTTCTTATGATTTTTATCCTGAATAAAGAAGCGTGGAATACTTATCTGCATTCAACCTGCTGTTTCCATATATACTTTTTTCGATTCTGTCTTGGATTTTCTGCCGGCAGATGCCATATACATCATAATATCACGTCTTGTGACAATTCCGATAAAATTCTTCTGGTCATCTACAACCGGAACAAAATTCTGGCGAAGTGCTTTATCGAGCAAATCTTCCATATCCGAATCAATCCGAACCGGTGCATAATCCATTCTACGCTCAAAGGAACGAATCGGAACTTCTTCCGCTTTCTTTAAATCAAATGCTCCACGTTCTTTCAACCCCCATAACAAATCACCTTCTGTGATTGTACCTACATATTTTCCGTCCACTCCAATCACTGGAATACAGGAATACTTGTGATACTCCATCTTTTCAAGCACCTGTCTTAAACTGTAATTGTCATAAATATAAGCCACATCACTTTTTGGAGTAAGGAAAAATAAAATATTCATAATAGCCTCCCATAACCATGTCGTTCTGTCCCCATTACAGAACAGACATATCTCTTAAAGAAATCATCTTTTGCGTATTTTATTGTGCCATAGAAATCCTTATTTTTCCAGATTTTATTTCTAAAACTTTCTTAAATTTTTCTAATATTTCTTAAAGCAGTTCAAACAAAAGTCAGGCAGTCAAAACAAAAATTCTGACAAAATCTGATTGCTTACCAATACCCCATCTTCTGTTAAAAAGATTCGGTCTTTTTTCTCTTTTATCATGCCCTCTTCAATAAATTTCTTTAAGGTCTGTCCATACACATCTTCGAGTTCCCGTCCAAAGGCACGGTGAAATTCTTTTTTCGAAACACCATAAGTTTTGCGAAGTCCCAGAAACATAAACTCTTCAATCTGCTGACGGTTCTCTAAAAATTCCACATCTTTTCGCATCTCTTTTGGCACTGCGGATTTTTCCAGGTATTCACTCATCTCTCTGGTATTGTTCATACGCATATTTTGAATCAGAGAGGCTGATCCAAGCCCGATTCCAAGATACTCTCCCCGCTCCCAGTAACGCAGATTATGTTTACATTCTTTCTGCGGTTTCGCATAGTTGGAAATCTCATACTGCATATAGCCGTTTGCTTCTAAGATACGTTTTGTTGTCTGATAAATTGCTCTGCTTTCCTCTTCATTCGGCAGAAGTTCCGGATGTGCATCATATTTTTCATAAAAAGGTGTGCCCTCTTCTATGATAAGCTGATACGCAGAAATGTGTTCCGGATTTAATTCCACTGTTTTTTGCAGTTCTTCTTCCCATTCCTCTTTGGTCTGAGAAGGCAAAGAGGACATCAAATCCAGATTAATATTCGTGAATCCGGCTTCTCTTGCCAACTGATAAGCTTCCAGAAGCTGTTCAAAATTGTGAATCCGTCCAAGCACTTTCAAATTCTCATCTTTTACCGACTGCATGCCGATGCTTAAACGATTGATTCCACATGCCTTATAAACTTCAAGTTTTTCTCTGTCAACCGTCCCCGGATTCATCTCTGTTGTAATCTCCGGATGTTTGACAAATTCAAAGATTTCATAAAGTGCATCAAAGATACGTTTTGTCTGTTCCGCTCTTAAGCAGGACGGAGTTCCCCCACCCACAAAAACTGTTGATACTTTGTAATTCCCCGCAAATTTCTTATAGCTTTTTATTTCTTTTATCAGCGCATCTACGTACGCCTCTTTTTCTTCTTCTGTCGCCTCTTTCGATAAAAAATCACAGTAATTGCATTTTTTTACACAAAACGGCACATGAAGATACAGCCCCAAATCCTTCTTCATTTGTTTTACTACCTTCCCACACACTGACCTATTTTGATCTATTTTTATTA
>JAIIAN010000121.1 GCA_022717655.1 Bacillota bacterium
ATATTATAGACTAAGAGAGGTGAAAAAAATGCATACAGATGTTAGAGAATATATAAGATTGTGCCGTGCAAAAAAAGGAAATATGGCAGAGGCTGAACTTGCTAGGAGAACAGGACAGACAGCGCAAAATATGAATAATAAGTATAAACGAAATACGTTTAAAATTTCAGAACTACAGAAAGTGGCAGAAGCCCTGGATGCAGAGTTGAAGATTACATTTATTGACAAAGAAACAGGTGAGCCGATTATATAAAAATATATCTGATAAAAAAATAATATATACCGATTATATCGGAAGGGGAAAGGCAACCAATATAATAAGAGAAAGAGAGGTAAATATGAACGTGAAGATGTCAGAAACAGCAAGACTTATCTTGGGCTTGCGAGAAAGAGGGATGAGCGATACAGAAATTACGAACTTAATTTTATTTGTAGAGACTGGAGAGGAGCAGTATAAGCCGAAAAAAGAAAGCAAAGAAAAAAGTTAAATAGAAAAAAATCGGTCAAGGGTAGAAAAGGGGTAGAACTTGCCGCCATCTTTGCTAGAAAAATAATAACAGAAAATTAGAAAGAAATCATATTAATCGAAGCAGAGTGGAATGTAAATTACGTTGATGCCGTACTTTTTGCAAACTTGCCGTTTACGAAAAGTGAGGTAGATAAAATGCTGATACAATCCACAGAGGAAGAATTAAAATTTTATGAAAAATTAGATGCTACAACAACAAAAGAAGAAAGATTGAAAGTAGAAAAAGAGTTAAAAGATAAAAGACTATCTTTTAAAACGAGAAGAAGAATTAAAAGAGTATCCATTTGCCCATTGATACTGCCGATATAACGTCTATTAAGAGAAAGGTAATAAAATTTAAAGCAGAAAGGAAGAACAAGGTAAAATATGAGAGCAGAAGATGACCTTACGTATCAAGAATATAAAGATGGAGTTCATGATGCGATGAATTTAATGGAATATGATAGATGGACTCCGAGACAGGTTACTGACTGGATGACAGAGGAAGATAATGAATTACTTGTTGGAACATCAGAAGCACTTTGGATTATTTCCATTGGTGCTTATGAAGTGGAGCATGATATCTTAGAAGAACGGGTATTAGAACAGTTGTCATATCACATTCCACGTTATGAGATGGGAAAATATGACGATATTACGCCGGAAGAAAGAAAACTTTTGGAAAAGGATATTGAGTATATTCGTTCTAAAGTAGAATTGTGGAAATTAAAGGATTATGATTAGCGATAATAAGTAAAGTATTAAGTAATAAATCATCATTAACTGATGGATAAGGATTAGTATATATTGATAAAGAATTTGAAGGATGGATGCCAATGTGCAAATTTGAATTAAGTCAAGAACAGATTGAATTTTTAAAGAAAGAATATTCAGAAAATAATTTGATACAGAAAGTTCTGGAAACAGAGAAAAATAAAGTTTTTGAGGTAGATGTAGATACTAAAATTGATTTTATGGATTTTGTCGAAGACGAATCCATATATTGGATGGACGAGGACTACGAGGCTACACCAAAGACTATTATGTTGGAGTCAATAAGAGATACTATATACTATCAAACAAATTGAGGATAGATAGGTTTAAAAATATTGAGGGGCGTATACATAAGTGGCATAATGTTCTTATCAGGAGGTTGGAAAAGATGAGAAAATATAAAAAAGAAAACTAGGATAAAACTCATCTATTATAAAGTATGAAAGCATTAAATTTTTTAGGAATATTTTTTATTAGTATTGGAATTGTAAAATGTAGTATTTATTTCATATTAAAGAAGTGGAGAAGATATTAGTTATGGAAGAAAAGAAAGTACGTCCGCAGGATAGGTGGGACAAAAAAGTAGGCGTTGTATCTAAAACTTATAAGGTTAATGAGCAGATTGCAAAGGAGTATCAGCTTGCTTGTAAAAAAGCAGGAGTAGCAATGGGAACGCAGTTAACGAAAATGATGAGCGCATTTATTGAAGAAGTGAATCGTGAGGAATAAAAGATAATGAAAAAAATATTTTATCCGGCAATTTTTCATCCGGCAGAGGAAGGCGGATTTTGGGTAACGTTTCCAGATTTACCAGAATGTATAACAGAGGGTGATAACATAGAGGAAGCGTATAATATGGCTAAAGATGCACTTGAATTGGTGTTGACAGATTATATAAAAGAAAAGAAAGAATTACCAAAATCATCTGATATTAGTCATATCATAATCAAAGAAGATGAAAAAGTTATGAAAATTCAATTTAATCGGTAGCGAAGCAGATTGCAAATATCCGTTTGGCTCAAAGTGGAATATAAAATTGTTGCAGTTACGGCCAATAAGAGCAACAGCAGTTATGCTAATAGATTCATAATGGAATGTAAATAACGCTGTCAGTGCGTCTGTTACCATGTCTGTTGTGGATTTTTAATAACCTCAAACTGGAATATTAAAATATTGTGAAAATTGTGTTACATATTCAGAAATTTTTAAAAATTAAGATTTATTAAGCCTAATTTTCTTGTCGAATCCCATCAACTATGATATAATTTCTGTTGAGATTACAGACTATTTAGAACAATTAATGAAGGTGAAAAAATAAGATGTTTGAACACAAAAAGATAAATACATTAAATGATTTTTTCATAGAACTTCATAAAAGACCAGAGGAAGGAATTTATTTTTACCGACTTAATGGCTATTCGAATGAAATTAAAACTTTTATTCAAAATTACTACGAATCTGCAAGAAGAGCCGGAGTTGTAATTGAGGGAAAAATTCCAAATCCGGATGAAAAAAATCTGGCATATTATAATGAAATTATGGGAACGGATTTTCAGATGAATCCGGCATTTATTGAAACTGCACTTAAAAAATGGCTTCCAAGAATGAATGGTTTTCAGAGAAAGAATGTTGCATATTCTATTTATGATACATTAGATAGTTTAAGAAAATCCGGCAAAAATGAAAATATGCTCAAAAATGCATATATTAAATTTATGTGCTGGCTTTATTATAAGTTTGAGAGGATTGTGAATCTGCTTGGAACAGAGAAAGTACCCAAAATTTTGTATGAGGGTGAAATCAGTCAGTATGAACTGCTTCTAATTGTGGTGTTGGCAAAAGCCGGATGTGATGTGATTTTACTTCAATATCATGGCGATAACCGTTATCTTAAATTGGATTCGACCAGTCAGTTGTCTGAGGAATGGAAAGCCCCAGATTTAACAAATTTTCCAGCTGATTTTAGCTTAAAACAGTTAAGAACACAGATGCAGGAAGCGTTTGAACGAGAACGTTTATATGGAAAAGCTTCTTCTTATAAAAATTGTACAAATGCGTGGATAGAGGGAAATGCTTTAGAGGATATACAAAAAAATGTCTCAACGAGAGGGGCAGATAACAGCTTCTTTTATAATTGTTATTGTCTGATAAATGGAGTGGAAGATAAGCTGACGTATGCAAATCAATTATTTTTGTTTTACCAAAGCATAGCAGAAAGTAAGCGAAATCTGGTTGCAATAGATGAGAAAATTCCACTTCCACAGCCAGAGGAGATTTCATCTGTCAGAAGAAAAAATTATATAAATTTAGAACGGATGTTGTTGGATTTATCTTCTAATTTAAAAGTTCCTGAAAATATAGAATTGCAGAGACTATTGATAAAAGCGTTTATGGATGTAATGTTTTCGGAGAGTAAAAAGGCAGGAATGAATTTAAACCGTTTGCTGAATCAGGCAGTGTATCTGCTTTGCTGGACTAAGAGGTATCAAAGTATACTGTTTAAAAATTGGAAGATGCCTGAGATTTCCTGCTTCTTTTATATGACGGCGCAGGTTACAGAGAATGAAGCTCTTTTTCTTCGGATGTTGGCGAGACTCCCGGTAGATGTATTGATTTTAAATCCACAGAGAACAGGAAAGGGAGAGCTGGAAGATCCTTTATTATATGAAGAAAATCATTCTGAAACTTTGAATATCAAAAAAATTCCAAGGGAAAATGTAGATGTTCAGATGGGAACGGTGGCATATCAGGCAGAACGAGAACTGGATACGATTTTATATCAGGATACCGGAATTTATCGAAATCAACAGTATCAAAATGCTAGTGTGATTAATTTAAAAACGACGTACGAAGAGATTGGAATTTTATGGAAAGAGGAATTAAAATATCGTCCGAATTTCAGTACCACACAGAATATTGTCAATCTTCCTGTGATTTTTGCGAAAGTGTGTGGCATAAAAAACGGAGATGAAACAGCATATTGGACTTCAATAAAAGAATTAATTACAGAAGATACATTTGTAGTAAAGCATTTTCCTTTTTTGCAGGCAACGGATGAAAACCCAATGAAGCCTTATGCAACAGAATTTTGGAAAAATGAGAGACTTCATAAAAATAAGATAAAAAATCATCCGAGTTATCCTTATGCAATGCTTCGAGAAGAGATGCAGGATTATATTTTAGATAAGCTGGAGCAGTTAATAAAAAGCAGAATTATTAGTGGAACATTCGAAAATGGGACAGAGTATACGATTGTATCGACGGTTTTAAATCTGCCAAAGGAAGTAGTAAGGCTGTTACAGGCATTTGATTTTACGAAAGAAAATCCGAAAGCGGTTCTGATTCACACAGGAGAAAAAATGATTTCACTGGAGGATACCATTTTAACCGCATTTTTAAATTTGGCAGGATTTGATGTGGTGTTTTTTGTACCAACCGGTTATCAGAGTATTGAAAAATATTTTAATCGTAAACTATTTGATGAATATCAGATAGGAGAGTATAAATACGATTTACAAATTCCGGATTTCAATCATTTTCTGGGAAATACATGGGTAAGAAAATGGCGGGATAAACTATTAGGAAAAGGAGTATGAGGTATGGGACTTGATTTTGGAAAACCAGAGGCAATGACAGGTTCTGTTGTTGTTCCGGAAAAAAATGAGATAGAAGAGGTAAAACAATATGATATTGTTGCAGACCGTCAGCAGTTAAATACGACACTCACCAACTCAAAAGAAGTAGATGATATTGTCAGTACAATTGAAGTCTATAATTTAGACACAATTGTATCGTTTGGTTCTGAAGTTGCAGAAGAAATTTCTCGTGCCTCTGATGTTGTGTTAAATAATACAAACATGTCGCAACTGGATGATTCCAGTGAATTGTTGAATACACTCACAAAAATTATGAATCAATTTGATATTGATGAGCTGAAAGAGAATCCGGGTCTGTTTGGAAAGCTGTTTGGGAATTTAAGAAAACAGCTGGATAAAATTATAGATAAATATCATACCATGGGGGATGAAGTTGATAAAATCTATGTTCAGTTAAAGAAATACGAAGCGGAAATCCGGCAGTCAAACCGAAAACTGGATGAAATGTTTCAGGCGAATGTCAATTATTATCATGAGCTGGTAAAATATATTCTGGCAGGAGAGCAGGGCTGTAAGGAAATTGAGAATTATATTGCTAAGCGTCAGGCGGATATGGAAGCAACCGGTGATCAGTCAATTCAGTTTGAAATTACCAGTCTGAATCAGTCCTTAATGATGTTAGAGCAGAGAACTCAGGATTTGCGTACAGCAGAAAATGTGGCAATGCAGTCCATTCCAATGATTAAGACCATGGAATTTAGCAATATGAATCTGGTTCGAAAGATTAATTCAGCGTTTATCATTACACTTCCGGTATTCAAGCAGGCGCTTGCACAGACAATTATGTTGAAGCGTCAGCGTGTGCAGGCAGAAGCAATGTCAGCGCTTGACCAGAAAACGAATGAGTTATTAATGCGTAATGCAAGAAATACTGTAGAGCAGTCAAAGCTCACGGCACAATTAGCTTCAGGGAGTTCCATAAAAACAGAAACACTGGAAAATACCTGGAAGACAATTGTAAATGGAATAGATGAGACAAGACAGATTCAGGAAAATGCAAGAAAGCAGAGGATTGAAGACCAGGCACGATTAGAGACAATCAAACAGGAATTCAACCAGAAATATCATATGCCGAATCAGTCGTACAAATAAGATTGAAAATAAAAGCGCAAGGAGGAAAAGACGATGCCAATTAATTTATCAAAAGGACAGAAAGTAGATTTAACAAAGGGAAATGCATCTTTAAAGCATATCATGGTAGGACTTGGCTGGGATGTCAATGCTTTTGATTCAGGTGCTGATTTTGACTTGGATGCTTCTGCATTTATGTGTGGTGCAAATGGAAAATGCCCGACAGAAAAGGAATTTGTATTTTATGGAAATCTGGAGCATCCAAGTGGAGCAGTAAAACATCAGGGAGATAACTTAACAGGTGAAGGCGATGGCGATGATGAACAGATTTTTGTGGATTTAAAAGCTATTCCGGAAAGTGTTGATAAAATTGCCTTTACCGTTACAATTTATGAAGCACAGGAGAGAAGACAAAACTTTGGACAAGTTTCCAATGCGTATATCCGAATTGTAGATGAGGATACTAATCAGGAGTTAATTCGTTATGATTTAGGCGAAGATTTCTCAATTGAGACAGCGATTGTGGTTGGTGAATTGTATCGTCACAATGGCGAGTGGAAATTTAATGCAATCGGAAGTGGATTTCAGGGTGGATTAGCTGCACTTTGTGGTCACTATGGAATTCAGGTTGCGTAAAACAAAAACAGCAAGCAGCGAAGCGGATTGCGAATGTCCGCTTTACACTGTTTTAAAAATACATTTTTAAGAATACATTTAGAATTGAGTACAGGAGGAAAAAATTATGCCAGTTAGTTTAAAAAAAGGACAGAAAGTAAGTCTTACAAAAGATAATCCGGGATTAAAAAGTGTAGTAGTCGGACTCGGCTGGGATGTCAATGCGTTTGATACGGGCGGGGAATTTGACTTGGATGCAGCAGCTTTTATGTTAGGTGAAAATGGAAAAGTAACAAAGTCGGAAGATTTTGTATTTTATGGAAATCTCGTTCATCCGTCACAGAGCGTTCAGCATATGGGAGATAATCGTACCGGTGCAGGCGAGGGCGATGATGAGCAGATTAAGATTGATTTAACAAAAGTTCCTGCTGAGATTTCTAAAATTGCGTTTACTGCTACAATTTATGAGGCAGAAGCGAGAAGACAGAACTTTGGACAGGTTGCCAACGCGTTTATCCGAATTTACAATGAAGAGACAGGGGAAGAACTGCTCCGTTATGATTTAGGTGAAGATTTCTCAATTGAAACCGCTGTTGTCTTTGGTGAGCTTTATAAAAATGGAGCAGAATGGAAATTTAATGCCATTGGAAGCGGCTATCAAGGTGGACTGGCTGCGCTTTGTGGAAGCTTTGGAGTAGATGTAGAATAAATAATATGCTTAAGGTTTCGCATACGACAATAGAATACAGCAGACAGGAGGATAAAAATATGTCGGTCAGCTTACAAAAAGGACAGAAAGTAAGTCTGTCAAAAGATAATCAGGGGCTTGCACAGGTTATTGTAGGGCTTGGATGGGATGAAGTAAAAAGAAAAGGTGGTTTGTTCTCAAGAAAGCCACAGGCAATTGATTGTGATGCTTCTGCAATTTTATTAAAAAATGGAAAATTGTGTGGAAAAGAGGACCTGGTCTATTTTGGAAATCTTCGTCATAAAAGTGATGCGGTAATGCATCAGGGAGATAATCTTACAGGCGCCGGAGAGGGCGATGATGAACAGATTATCGTAGATTTATTGCGGATTCCACAAGAATATGATAGAATTGTAATTGTTGTAAATATTTATAAAGCAGTACAGAGAAACCAGCATTTTGGAATGATTGAAAATGCATTTATCCGTATTGTGGATGCACGAGGAAACAGAGAGTTATGTAAGTATAATTTATCTGAGAATTATGATGGAATGACAGCTATGATTTTTGGAGAAATCTATCGTCATAACGGTGAATGGAAGTTTAGTGCAGTTGGACAGGCAACTAAAGATCCAGGTCTTGGAGAGCTTGCAAATCGATTTGTTTAACCGAATCAAGTGGTGAAGTGGATTGCGAATATCTGCTTGACAACGTAAAGCAATCGGGTATTTAGGAAGAGAAGCTGTAAATCCGGTTTCTCTTCCTTTTATACTATAAAAAACTCAAAAAGGAGACAGAAAAATGAAGTACAATGGTTTATCAGACAAGGAAGTCGAAGAGTCCAGAAAGCAACATGGCTCGAATATGATTCCTGATTCAGAACCAACCACATTTTGGGATGAATTCAAGGAAACTTTTAGTGACCCGATGATTAAAGTTCTGTTAGCAATTGCAGCCCTTATGATTGCAATGTTTTTCTTTGGGTATGCTGAGATTTATGAACCATTAGGAACGATTGTTGCAGTTTTAATTGTTGCGTTTGTGTCAGCAAAGACAGGTGTTGCCAGCGATACAAAATATCGTGAGCTGAAAGAAAGTACAGAGAAAGATAAATGCAAAGTTCACAGAAACGGTGTAATTACCATTATTGATGTGGACGATGTTGTAGTAGGCGACAAGGTACTTCTTCAGTCTGGTGACAAAATTCCGGCAGATGGTATTTTAATTGATGGTTCTCTTCGTGTAGATAACTCTGCGTTAAATGGAGAAGCAGAGGAATGCAAGAAAACACAGGCAGATGAATCATTCCAGCTTGCAGATGAAATCACAGGAGATACCTTCGTAGATAAACATTCTCTTTTCCGTGGTGCAATTGTATTTGACGGAGAGGGAATCTTGGATGTCAGAAAAGTCGGTTTGAAAACAATGATGGGAAAAATGGCAGAAGAGATGCAGGAAGATGAGCCGGATTCCCCATTAAAAGTAAAACTTGCGAAACTTGCAAAACAGATTTCTACCTTTGGATATATTGGTGCAATTGTAATTGCAGTGCTATATTTTGCTTATTTTATTGTTTTGGCCGGAGGTCCGTCCGCTTATTTTGCAGAGGGATTTGAAAATATTTTAAAAGAT
>JAIIAN010000510.1 GCA_022717655.1 Bacillota bacterium
ATGCATTGCAGTCACTCTTCTTGATAATAGTGCATCTGCTTCATCAAAAATGATAACTGCATCATTTTCCTTAGCAAAATGGAATAAACTCACAAGATTTTTTGATGTTTCTCCAACAAATTTTGATTCTATCTCTGCATAATTAACCAAAACTATTTTTTTATTAAGCATCTTTGCTATTGCATGAGCAGTCATTGTTTTTCCTGTTCCCGACTCTCCATACAAATTAACACTTAAATTATGCTGTTTAATTACTGATTGTAAATTCCACTCTTTAAAAATTTTGTCATGATACTTAAAATATGAACCAATTCTTTCAATTTCTTTTTTTACCGACTGGGGCAAAATAACATCCTCCAAATTATATTTAGGTTCTGTTATATAGAAATTTTCTTTAGTTTCTTTCCCCCTTTTTTTTATATATTCTTCGCTTCCTTCTTGTTCTTCATTAATAGGCACTCTTTTTATTGGCATTATTCTCCTCCATTACACTATAATATTTTTATATTCACCAAAATCAAAAATTCCAGTATGCTTATCTATTATTTTTTACTTCATCACTTCCACCATATCCCCCTGACTCCTCAGCCACATATCGATGCCCTTGCCGAACACCTCTGCAGATATAGTGTATACGCCATCTTTTTCTTCCAGAATCTTCGCAGTTGGCAGTCTGTCAAGAACTGCTTCCACGCTTGAACCCTTATATCTGAACTTGACCTTTTGAAGCTTTCCACCATACATGAACTGGATTCTTTTTCTGAATTCGCCTTCTTTAAAACGATTTCCATAAGGAATCTTGAATTGCTTGTCAAGAACATTATAGCCTGCAATCCTGTCGATTCGGTATATTGTTGGAAATGCATCATCAATCACATCAAAATCAGCTTTAACATCTTCATCCTCAATAAATGCCGTCAAGTAGAAATAATACTCTGAAAACATTATTGCCACTGGCTTTACCCTTCGTTTTACAATTGCTCCGTCTTTAGTCCTTTTGTAATCCATTTCAAGATAACGGTTTTGATGGATTGCCTGTCCGATATCCCACATTTTATCAACGAACTCTGATTTATGTGTCAGTTCTATGTAATGAAACTCTTCATTCTTAATAAGGTCCTGTACTATTGCCTTTCCTTCTGCCGGTGTGCAGCGGTCAACCAGTATATCAAGAATATGCTCCATCCTTTCTCTGGTAAATGCCCTGCTGTCCAGCAGTATCTTGCATATTGCAAGTATCTCACTATTGGTCAGCCTTGTCCTGTATATCTGACTGAGATAATGTCCGCCCCTTTTCTTATCGTATTCAATTGAATTAATTACCCCGCTCTTTTCAGTCTCCTGTTCAAAAAAATTATTAATTGCACTTATATCACGCTGGATTGACCTGGCAGATACGCCATATCTGGCGGCTTCCACC
>JAIIAN010000511.1 GCA_022717655.1 Bacillota bacterium
AAGTTTTTAAAATCAATAGAAAAGAAAAAGTAAATGTCAAATCAAACATCAGATAATAAACGTGTTGCAAAAAACACATTGTTCCTTTATTTCCGCATGATTCTCATCATGCTTGTTACACTTTATACGTCGAGAGTAATCTTGGCACAATTGGGAATAAGGGATTATGGTATATATAATGTTGTTGGTGGAGTGGTAACGATGTTCGCCTTTCTGAATAACTGTATGACTTCGTCTACTCAGCGATTCATGACTTTTGAATTGGGCTGTGGAGATAAACGACGTCTCGAAAAAGTATTTGCAGCTTCTCTTAACATTCACATACTTATTGCCATGATCATAGTGTTGCTGGCAGAAACCCTTGGCTTGTGGTTTCTCAATGCTAAATTGGTGATACCTGCAGAACGAATGGTGGCAGCTAATTGGGTTTATCAGTTTGCTATTTTCTGTTTTTGCGTCAATATTCTCCAGGTGCCTTACAATGCTGTACTGATTGCGCATGAGAAAATGAGTATCTATGCATATATTAGTATTATCGAGGTATTCTTAAAATTGGGTATAGTTTATTTGTTGATAATTAGTCCATTCGATAAATTAATCGCATATGGCATTTTGCTTTTTGCTGTTCAGTTATTGATACGTTGTATTTACCAGATATATTGTTGCAAACATTACGAGGAGAGCCGATTCCACTTGTTTTGGGACAAAGAATTGTATTCTCAAATGACTGGTTTTGCCGGTTGGAATTTATTTGGAAGTATCGCATGGCTTTTGAGAGACCAGGGAGTTAATATCATTCTCAACATGTTCTTTGGACCAGTCGTTAATGCTGCACGCGGCGTAGCTACTCAGGTTTCTGGAGCAGTGATGAACTTTATCTCTAATTTTCAGGTGGCTCTCAATCCCCAGATTACTAAGAACTACGCTAATGGCAACATCGTAGAAATGGAAAACTTGTCTTATCTTGGTATTAAGTTTTCCTATATGATTCTTTTTGCGTTAGCATTCCCCTTGTCACTCAATATAGATTATGTATTGCAATTATGGCTTGTCGAGGTTCCTGATTATGCAGCATTGTTCATCATATTAATATTGATAGACTCTATGGTGGGTACGCTTTTTGGGACGCCATTAATGACATCGCTTTCTGCAACTGGAGTTATCAGAAATTATCAGTTTGTTGTTAGCCTTGTTATACTATGCATTGTGCCTGTAGGCTATGCGCTTCTGAAAATGGGTTACGATGCGCCTTCTGTTTTTTATACCACGATAGTTTTTTCTCTGATTTCGGGTTTTGTGCGCTTTCTTTTCTGTAGAAAACAAATTGGATATTCTTTACGACGATTTTCCCGCGGAGTATTGCTACCTGTTTTGAGTATGACAGTCATATCTTTGCCTCTTCCTGTTTACTTGAAATTAA
>JAIIAN010000512.1 GCA_022717655.1 Bacillota bacterium
GCTTCAGGATCTCTTCCTGGGCGGCGGCGGTGGCTGGCGTCACAGCGGATGCGGACGGACTGGATCTGTTTATGAGATCTATTCCTTATAACCTGTATTCTCTGCTGACCATCGCCATGATTATTCTCATTATTGCTTTTGATATTGATTTTGGACCGATGAAAAAGCATGAGGACAATGCGGCAAAGGGTGATCTGTTTACCTGTGGCAACCGGGTGGCGGATGACGGCTCCATGAGAGCGATTTCCACCAAAGGAACGGTGGTGGATCTGGCGGTTCCGGTGGTGGTGCTGATCGTGTGCTGCGTGACTGGAATGATCTATACCGGCGGATTTTTTGAGGGCGAGAGCTTTGTCAAGGCATTTGCAGGCTGCGATGCCTCTTTAAGCCTTTCTATGGGTTCTGCGGCGGCGCTGTTATTTACCATTGTATTTTATATGGTGAGACGGGTTCTTACCTTCCAGGACTGTATGAACGCGTTTCCAGAAGGATTTAAAGCCATGATCAGTCCGGTGCTGATCCTGACATTTGCATGGACCTTGTCCAATATGACCAGCTTATTGGGCGCAAGAGAGTATGTCAGCGCGATTTTTGCGGGAAGTGCCAGTCATATGACGGCGATGCTTCCGGCTATCGTGTTCTTAGTAGCGATCTTCCTGGCATTTTCCACGGGAACTTCCTGGGGAACCTTCGGTATTCTGCTTCCGATCATAGCAGGAATCAACCTGCCGTCGGAGTTATTGGTGATCACCGTGTCCGCCTGTCTGGCAGGCGCGGTCTGCGGCGATCATTGTTCTCCGATTTCCGATACCACCATCATGTCCTCAGCAGGCGCGCAGTGTGACCATATGAACCATGTCACCACCCAGATCCCGTATGTGGCAGTGGCGGCAACCGTGTCATTTATCGGCTACTGTATCGCTGGCGTGGTGCAGAATCCGGTGATCGTGCTGGCGGCGTCCTTCGTGATCATGGCGGCGGTACTGGCAGGAGTGAAGAAATTTGCAAAATAATGAGGAAAATTTATGAAACCTGTTGTGCTTTCTCTTCAAGGCTGCATGGCGGCAGGGAAAACAACTGCTGTTCAGTACTTGCAAATACAGGAACCACGTATTTCTGTTAGCTTCGAATCGAACCGTCATGTGATTGAAGAGGTAAAATGGAGAAAATTGGATAAGAATCAATATGAGGATTACCTGGAAATCCAGAAACTATGGCTGAAAAATGAAATTGCCAGGTATGAGGAAGCTATCACACATCCGGTCAGTATTATGGATTTTGGGGCAGAGGAAATCGAATTTTACACGCTGAATTATCCAAAAAGTATGGAAAAAAATTGGGAGATTGCGAATGCATTAAAATCGGAATTGGAAGCGGTACGGGCGTGCATGCCAGCGAGAATTCTATTTTTAGATG
>JAIIAN010000513.1 GCA_022717655.1 Bacillota bacterium
CGATGCACAGTAACAGCCTGCCGGCTGCCGGCCATCGGAGAACGATCATAGACTTTGATAAAAACAGACAGGACAAAAAGATGAAAAGAAAAGCAACAAAATTCATGGCACTGGCCATAAGCACGGTACTCGTCACTTCGCTGACGGCCTGCGGAGACGGCAACGGTGGGGAAGCAGAGGATGTGGTGACCCCTGTGGAAGCACAGCCGATGCTGTCCGAACTGGAGCTGGAGATCCTCAATCTGGAAACCAAATATAATAAAGGAGAATTCACCGGAGCAGACTACCTCGCACTGGCAGATGCCTACAGCAGAGCAGGCGATATCCGCAAACAGCGGGATATGCTGGAACAGGATTACCGGCTTTACGAAGATGCGGATGCATTTTCCACATTGCAGGGCCTCAGTGTCAATCTGGAAGAAGAGACGGAAGAGATCCGCAGTCGTGCACAGGAAATGTTAAATGATCTGGAACTGTCGGAATATCTGGACGAAAGCGTGAATCTCATCGACAGTGCCGACTGGTTCTCCACCATGATGCCCAAACTGAAGGAAGGACAGCGCAGCTACTATCTGGAACGGGATGCACAGCCGCTATTCTATGCACAGGTGGGATATACCGGCGAGGGACAGCGTTTTTCCAAAGTGTGGTATACCGGAAGTGAGACAAAACGCTTCCTGAGTCAGGAGGGTGCCACCATCCGGCTGGTGACCGTGACAGCGGCCGGTGCGGACGAGAACATCGCGGATCCGGCAGAAACTGAGAATCCCGATGCCACACAGGAAACGGGAACCACAGAAGCCAGAGCCCGGGAAAATACAACGACAGAGATTTCGGATACAACAGCGCCTCGGGCTGCTACCCCGACAGACATGGATGCCTGGAACGGTACTTTCGAATCCTGGAGCGTGGACTGCGCCACCGGCAGCATTACCCACGAACAGGGCACCATGCAGAATGGTGTGCTCACCGGTGACTACACCTGTGACGTACATGCCGGAGAGGGCGGACTGGACGCATTTTCGCTCTGGAACAACCGGGAAGGCATGGAATATATTACATATACCGGCAGCTTTGATTCCGAGGGTAAGGTACTGACAGAACAGCCTTCCGAGGAAATCCGGAAAAAACTGCTGGAAGGAACGAATTATACGGATCTGATCCTCTACGCTTACGATGCTACCGGCGAAAACTGCCTCTGGCAGGGAATCGGCGCGGAGACTTCTGTGGCGGATTATCGATTTGGCGGGGAGATGATCGGATTGGAGACCCGGCCGGAATATACCTCCTATGAGGTGACGGAGATTATGGCGGCGGAGACCGACGGAACAGGAACCGCAGGGGAGACAGGTGCTGACGGTGCAGGCAATACGGATGCGTCCAATGGCGGCGCGGAAGCAGCTTCCGACGAGAC
>JAIIAN010000122.1 GCA_022717655.1 Bacillota bacterium
CTGTTATGTAAAGAGCCTCAAGTATTTCCCGAATCTGATTTTCATCGGTGACATTTAAGATAGCTCCAAGGTCTCCTGTTTTATCGTCATATTGACTTATCTCAATTCTTTCTACCTTATCATAATCTTCAAATGTCATCATTTTACAGCCGTTTTGTTCTAAGAGTTTTCTCGTCTGCTGAAAACTTGAGTAAACCGGAACACTTACATATCTGGATCCGGTATCATAATCACCGTTTTCTCTGTCATAATCCAGATAAAATCGTAAAAATCCAAGTACTTTATCATTACTCAACTGCTCATAGGTTGCAGACTCCCATTCATTTTTACAAGTTTTAAACAGACTTTTTATTGTCTCTTTAGAGAGTTCGGAAGTATGAGACGATTGGAGATCCGCAATATCAAGAGAAGAAATCTTTTCTTCTTTTACATATTCTACCGGAAGAACCTGTCGTTTAAACTCCCAATTATCATAAATATCTGCAATTAATTTCAGATTTTCTTCATCTTTCGGAATGCAGTATCCGCGGTAAACCTCTTTTCCATTTTTCATTTCATAGCGAACAGAAAAATAAAGTTCTTCGGAATCTGTTATTTCAGAAGCAGCAGTTATTTCAGAATCTGCAGTTCTCTTATCTTCTTTTTGAATTGCAACTGCTTTTTTTGCAAGCTGATAAATGGAATCAAACTCTTCTATCCTGGTATTCTGTAAAAAAGAAGTTGTTCCGTACATCTCTATGGCACCTTCCGGATAATCATAACAGCCGTTTAATCCATTAATATAAATGGACATGTTTTTTACTCTTGATTCTTTTGGTAAATAGGTATCAAACCCTATTAAATCCAGCTTTAATGCCACCGCCATTATCACCAGCATTCCCAGAATTAATCCGGTAGAAATTTTGGGACGAATACATTCTCTGATATCTAAATAATATAAAAATTCCATTGCAAAGGATAAGAGCACGGCAGTAACAAGCAAGCCTCCCACATACCAGATAAAATTTCGTCCGACAATTTCACTTGATAAAATGCCCACACATGCTGAAATCGGAATGACAACCACAACCTTTATAATTGGCTGTAACTTCTTAAAAGCAATTGATTTATGATAAGCTTCTGTCGGACGAATTTTATAAACAGATATGCAGATTACCAAAAACAGCACTGAGATTCCAAAGACTACACTGACATCCTTCATCGAAATATTATTATTCGACAGAATCATATCAAACACATAAAGTGGACTTAACTTTCCAAGTTTTCCTTCAAAAGTCTGACTCAATCTTGAATTCTCTATATAAGTTGTAAAAAAAGTATATTTTGTTAGACTAATTGTACTCTCTAACAAAATTCCATAACTTAAAAATGCTCCATACGCCAAAACTCCGGTAAATAAATTTCCGGTAAGCAGAACGCCTAAAACTGCAAGATTATACAAAAGCAAAAACAACACAACATTTGTGACAAACCCTTTTGCACATAAACTTAAAATTCCAGAAGTCCCTGCCTCTTTCATGATTCCGGCACCATATCCAAGCATCAGACTAATGAAATACGGAACTATAAAAATCAAAATTCCGGTAACATAGCGTTCTAAAAACAGTTTTTCTCTTTTTATCGGAAGACTGTGATAAAAATCTGTTTTTACTCCCGAATATACGTACCAGAATCCTGACATTGCCAGCAAAAATGCCATAATCACGATTACAACATACATGATCTCATTTCCAAAACTCATCAAACTTGAAAACTGTTCTGTAATTTTGCTGTAGAATTCTTCTTCCCCTTTCATATAAGAGGCAATTGCATCCAGACTCATTAAAATCTGAACCGGATAAATCAGGAGAAATAAAATGATGGAACTAATCAGCCAGACGCCTCTCTCTTTTAAATCCCGTACTATCATTTTAGAAAAACAGTTTTTTGATGTCATATCCTGCCACCTCCGTTTCGCTGATAAAGATTTCTTCCAGTGTAAGCGGTATCATCTCTGCAAACAGCGGAAATTTACTTTCTACCGTTTCCATTATCCTGTCTTTTTCACCTCTTACAATTAAGGTCAATAAAGATAAACGCTTTTCAGACTGTACAACATCAAGTTCCCGAAGCAGCTCTTCTTCCAAAAGCGGATTTTGAATCACGCACTGCACTTTATGGATATGCATTTTCATATCCTCCAGTTCTCTTGAAAGCAAAACTCCGCCTCTATGTAATAATCCTACATGGTCGCAGATATCTTCTAATTCCCTTAAATTATGAGATGCAATAATTGGTGTAAAGGGACGTTCCGTCACCTCGTATGCAAGAATACTTTTTGCTGCCTGACGCATCACAGGGTCTAACCCATCAAATGTCTCATCACAAAACAAGTATTTTGTTCCTGCACAGATTCCAAGCAGCATCGACACCTGACGCTTCATTCCCTTGGAAAAGGTATTGATTTTTCGTTTGGTATCTAACTCTAATTTATCGCATAACTCCTGAAACCGTTTTTTATTAAATTTACTGTAATAAATACTATAGTAACCTGCCATCTGCTGTGGTGTCACATTTGGCGGAAAATAAGCATTATCCGGCAAAAAGAAAATTTCACCTTTTATCTTTTCATTTTCCCAGACTGTCTCTCCATCGATTTCAATCTCTCCTTCATCCTGCTTTAACACCCCTGCAAGCATACGAAGGAAGGTACTTTTTCCAGCTCCGTTTGTTCCCGCAAGTCCGAAAATACTGTTATCCACAATTTGGAGACTAATTTTATCTACGGCTTTTAAATCTCCAAACTGTTTTGAAAGCTGTGTTGTATTAATCATGTTCTCCCTCCTTAAATACGGAATTCACACATTCCAGACATTGTGCACCGGTCACTCCGATTTCCTTTCCTTCTTTTAATACTCCCTGCAGTTTTAAAAGAAAATCTTCTTTTTTTTGTTTGACTAATGCCTGATTTCCTGAAACAAAATTTCCCCTTCCTTTTACCGGATAGATATACCCCTCCTGTTCCAGTACGGCATAAGCTTTCTGTATCGTATTTGGATTAATCGAAAGTTCTGTCGCGAGTGCACGTACCGATGGCATCTGCGAGTCCGGCTCTAAGATTCCTTTTACAATCAGCATCTGAAATCGTTCTACAATCTGTTCATAAATCGGTTTTCGATTTTGATAATCAATTACGACCATTTGAAGTTTCACTTCCTTTCTATGCTGTCTGTGTGTATTTAGTGTACTATTTATCTTAGTACACTTGTAGTATACGTGACATTTTAGATTTTGTCAACAAAAAAAGTACATCCAAAAAATCGAATGTACTTTTTCCTTCTCATTATGATTATTATGATTACAGCTGAGTTGTTACAAAAATATCGTAAATTGCTTTTACAGCAACCTCAAAATCTTCATTTCTTACACCGATGATGACATTTAATTCACTGGAACCCTGGTCAATCATTTTTACGTTTACATTGGCATGAGCCAGTGCCGCAAAGATTCTTGCTGCTGTCCCTCTGTTTGAACGCATACCGCGTCCTACAACTGCGATTAATGCCAGGTCAGATTCTAATTCCATAAAGTCCGGATTGACTGCACGATGAATTCCGGAAATTACCTGCTGTTCTTTTTCTGCAAATTCATCCTGATGAATAAACAGGGTCATTGTATCAATACCGGATGGCAGATGCTCAAAAGAAATTCCTTCTTTCTCCAGAACCTGAAGGACTTTTCTGCCAAATCCAATTTCAGAGTTCATCATGGATTTTTCAATAAATAAAGAACAGAATCCTTTTTTACCGGCAATACCTGTGATGGTATAAGCCGGTTTTTTACAGGTATCCTCTACAATCATAGTGCCTGCATCTTCCGGTCTGTTTGTATTGCGGATATTAATCGGAATCCCTGCTTTTCTTACAGGAAAGATTGCATCTTCATGCAGTACAGTTGCACCCATGTAAGACAATTCACGCAGTTCGCGATAGGTAATGGTATCAATAGATTTTGGATTTTCAATAATTCTCGGGTCTGTTACAAGGAAACCGGATACATCTGTCCAGTTTTCATATAAATCTGCATCAAGTGCACCTGCTACGATAGAACCGGTAATATCGGAACCACCTCTTGAAAATGTTTTTACTGTTCCATCTTCCATTGCTCCATAAAATCCCGGAATCACTGCATTTTCTTTATCTTTTAAATATTCTCGGGTCAGACGGTTTGTCATTTCCATATCAAACTGACCTTCCCCGTCAAAACGGATAATTTTTGCAGAGTCTACAAATTCATAGCCTAAATAATCTGCCATGATTTTTCCGTTTAAGTATTCCCCTCTTGATGCTGCATACTCTTCACCGGCATGATTTTTAAATTTTTCTTCGATGATATTAAAATCTTCTTCTAAAGAAAGACCTAAGCCAAGTCCATCGATAATTTCCTGATAACGTGCTTTAATTTCTGTTAATACTTTATCAAAATCAGTATGACCTTTTTCTGCTGCACGGTAACATTTATAAAGCAAATCGGTTACTTTTGTATCATTTGAATTTCTTTTTCCCGGTGCAGACGGTACAACAAATCTTCTTGCTTCGTCAGCACGGATGATATCACCCACTTTTTTAAACTGTTCTGCGCTTGCTAAAGAGCTTCCGCCGAATTTTACTACTTTCTTCATTTTCGTTTGTTTCCTCCTCAACGCTATTTATTGCTGTAAAATTATAATTAATAATAGCTTTTACGCACTAAAATGTCCAGCCTTTTTTCTTTTTTTATCGTATTTTTTCGATGAATTTCTCAATTCTTTCAAATGCTGCCTTTAATTCTTCAATCGAATAAGCATAAGAAATACGGACAAATCCCTCTCCACATTCTCCAAATGCACTGCCTGGAACAACCGCTACTTTTTCTTCCTGTAAGAGTTTTGTCGCAAATTCTTCGGATGTCATGCCAAATTTTGAGATATCAGGAAAGATATAAAATGCGCCGTAAGGCTCAAAACACGGAATCTCAAGCCGTTTTAAGGTATTCATTAAAAAACGCCGTCTCTGGTCATACGCAATTCGCATCTCAATGACATCCGGATTGCCATTTTTTAAGGCACTGATGGCTGCATACTGGCTGGTCGTCGGTGCAGACATAATCGCAAACTGATGCAGTTTTATCATCTGCTTCATAATCGGATCCGGTGCAAGCGCATAGCCAAGACGCCACCCGGTCATGGCAAATGCTTTTGAAAATCCGTTAATTACAATAGTTCTCTCTCTCATTCCTGGAAGCGAAGCAATGCTGACATGTGCAGATTTATAGCTTAACTCACTGTAAATTTCATCCGATACGACTAACAAATCATATTTTTCAATAATCGGACAAAGAGCCTCTAAATCTGCTTTTTCCATAATCGCTCCTGTCGGATTATTCGGATAAGACAACAATAAAATCTTTGATTTTGGGGTAATTGCAGACTCTAATTCTTCCGGTGTCAGGCGAAATTCATTCTCTGCTTTTAATGGAATCGTAACCGGAACCGCTCCTGCAAGCTGGGCACACGGCACATAAGAAACAAAAGCCGGTTCCGGAATAATCACTTCATCTCCAATATCAAGTGTTGCACGAAATGCAATATCAATTGCCTCACTTCCGCCCACACTGATAAATACCTCTGATTTCGGGTCATAAGAAGCATGCATTTTTTCTTCGGTATAACGGCAGATTTCTTCTCGAAGCTCCATCAGTCCTGCATTTGAAGTATAAAAGGTCTTTCCTCCCTTTAACGATTTGATTCCTGCATCCCGAATATGCCATGGTGTATCAAAATCCGGCTCACCCACTCCAAGAGAAATTGCATCCGGCATTTCACTTACCACATCAAAAAATTTCCGGATTCCAGATGGCTTAATCTGCTTTACTTTTTCTGTTACAAATTCTCTCATAAAGTAATCACCATTCTTCCATCCTGTTTTTTTCTTGTTAAATTTACGCCCTGCTCTTTATATTTTGTCAAAGTAAAGTAAGTCGCTGTACTTTGTACTTCTTCGATAGAAGCCAGATTTTCAGATACAAACAGCGAAATATCTTTGATGCTTTTTCCCCTTACCATAACTAAAAAATCATACGCTCCTGACATTAAATACAGCGTTTTCACCTGCGGATACTGATAAATCTGTTCTGCAATTTTATTAAATCCATCGCCTCCCTGTGGTGTTACTTTTAATTCAATTAAGGCAGTTACAGTATCATCATCCACTTTATCCCAGTTTACCAGGGCATGATAACCGCATAAAATTCCATCTTTTTCAAGTTCTTTTACTGCCTGTTCTACTTCTTTTGTCTCTTTTCCAAGCATCACTGCAATCTCTTCTGCGCTTAAACGGCAGTCTTTTTCGAGTATTCCGACAATCTGTTTTTTCATATCCTGTTCCATCTTCTTTTCCTCCTGTTTCATCCTTGATTTTACAAACGCTCAAACATGACTTTTACCTGTCCTCCGCAAATCATTCCAAGGGTAGCTGCTTTTGCATTGGATAAATCATAGTCTTTGATTAAAAATCCATTTTCTGCATCGAACTTTTTCGCCTCTTCAATTGCCACGTGTTCTACTGCACCGCCTCCGATTGTGCCATAGATTTTTCCATCTTCCCGCACAATCATCTTCGTTCCCTCTCCTCTTGGAGAAGAACCTTTCTTTTCGATTACCGTGACTAAAACCTTTGCCTTTTCATCTTCTAAGCCTTTTAAAATCTCTTCTTCAAGCGTATTGACAATCTTTGGCGATTCATTTTTCTTTTGGATAAGTTCAGCTACAATGCTCACTGCAATCTCTGCCGGAGTCTGCGCTCCGATTGCAAGTCCGATTGGCGCATGTACCTGTGCAATTTCTTCTTCCAAATATCCCTCTGCCCTTAATTTATCAAAAGAAATTGCGACTTTTTTCCTGCTGCCAATCATTCCAAGATACGTCTTTTTTCTTCTAATCAAACCACTTAAACAAGTATAATCATCTTTGTGTCCTCGTGTTACAATGATATAATAAGCATGCTCCCAAAAGTCTTTTGTATCAAGAAATTCCTGAAATCCCATACAGTACACTTCGTCTGCACAGTCAAAGCGCTCCTTATTTGCAAATTCTGCTCTCTCATCTACCACAATCACACGAAACTCTACCATTTTTAATAAGTGTGCGATTGCAAGCGAAACATGTCCTCCACCTAAAATTACCGCTTTTGGCTTTGCAAGCAGAGTTTCCCGATGCCACCCATCTTTTGGGGCATTTTTAGCTTCTTCTTGTGTCAGGATTCTCTTTTCTCCTGCTCTTTCCCCATCTAATCTGGTTTCTACTACTACCTCATCATCTTCTAAAAATTTCTGTACAATCTCTTTATAGGTTTTTCTGTCTGCCATAATCATTTCCTTTTTGTTATTAAAAAAGACAGTCCTAATTTCCACAAAAATCAGGACTGTCTTATTGTGACCTCTTGTCTTATCTCTTATTTACGACGGTATTTTTCTTCGCAGTACTGACAACGATAGACTTCTTTTTCAGGGTCTGCAAGAATAAAGACATGGTCTAATTCCTGCTCAACAGAAGTGATACACCGTGGATTTTTACATTTAATTACATTTCGAATTTCTTTTGGAAGGGTTAACTCTTTCTTCTCTACAATACTTCCATCTTTTACAATATTGACAGTAATCGTATGGTCAATAAATCCAAGAATATCAAGGTCAATGCTGTCGATCGGGCACTCGATTTTAATAATGTCTTTGCGTCCCATTTTTTCACTTCTTGCATTCTTGATAATTGCAACACAGCAGTCCATTTTATCTAATTTTAAATCATGATAAATCATCATGCTCTTTCCTGCTTTAATATGGTCTAATACCACACCTTCATTTAAGCGCCCAACATTTAACATACTTCTACCTCCAATAATGTAAGAATCAATGCCATTCTGACATACACACCGTACTGCGCCTGTTTAAAATACGCAGCTCTTGGGTCTTTATCTACTTCAGTTGCGATTTCATTGACTCTTGGAAGAGGATGAAGAACAAGCATGTCCGGACTCGCCAGTTTCATTTTTGTCTTATCAAGTACATAAAAATCTTTCATTCGCACATAATCTTCTTCATTGAAGAAACGTTCTTTCTGTACACGGGTCATGTACAGTAAATCTAATTTCGGGAGGGCTTCTTCGAGACGTTCTACTTCTTCAAATTCATGACCACTTGCCTTTAACACATCGTCACGAATGTAATCCGGCACTTTTAATTCTTCTGGAGAAATTAAAACAAATTTAACTCCCTCATAGCGCACCAGCGCTTCAATTAAAGAATGAACCGTACGACCAAATTTCAGGTCACCACATAATCCAATGGTAATGTTATCCAAACGACCTTTCATGGAACGAATGGTAAGCAGGTCTGTCAGTGTCTGGGTTGGATGCTGATGTCCACCATCTCCGGCATTGATAACCGGAATCTGGGATGCCATGGATGCTACAAGCGGAGCACCTTCTTTTGGATGACGCATCGCACAGATGTCAGCATAACAGGAAACCACACGAATTGTATCTGCTACACTCTCTCCTTTTGCCGCTGAACTGGAATCTGCACTGGAAAATCCTAATACCTTTCCACCCAGGCGAAGCATTGCGGATTCAAAACTTAATCTTGTACGTGTACTCGGTTCATAAAATAAGGTTGCCATTATCTTTCCATCACACGCATGTGCATACTTTGCCGGATTTTTCTCAATGTCATTTGCCAAATCTAAGACCTTGTCTAATTCATCCAGGTCAAAATCCAAAGGACTCATTAAATGTCTCATACATTACCTCCTGTGT
>JAIIAN010000514.1 GCA_022717655.1 Bacillota bacterium
AGGCTTTCATTATGAAAAAGCTCTGGATGGACAAAAGCAATTTTGGAAGGAGACTTACGGGACTGTAAAATTCGCATTGGGAGATACAAAGGGAACGCACATGGAAAATCCCGTTGTTGAAAAAGACAACGAAACACTCCTGCAACACCAGAAAGAAGTACCGGAAATCCTGCCGGAACTGGCAGAACGAGTATACCGGACAGGCAGATATGTACAGGCAGCATGTGCAGGTTACTCAGCTCCGAGATTGTGCGGTCTGTGGACCGGAGAGTGGAATCCCGGATGGAGCGGCGCTTATACTATGGATGCTAATGTTAACATTCAGGTATCCGGGATGAATACAGGCCATATGGAAGCCGCAGCGAGAGGATATATTTATTTTATTCTGCGTCAGATTGATGACTGGACGGCAAATGCCGCAGCGGTTTACGGCATGTGGGATGCTTTGCTTGCTCCGGTGAATACCGACGGAAACCGTGCGGTCATGGTGGAATATGATATTGATTATCCCTTCCAGTATTGGAATGCGGGTGCCGGATGGCTGACGGTGCCGATCTTTGAATACTGGCAGTGTTTCGGCAATCGCCGGATTCCTTTGCCGGAAGATCTGAAAAAACGTTATGGAAGAGAAGCAATGGACCTGGAACAGGAGATTTTGCGGCCACTGCTCGGTAAGACATTACATTTTTGGGAGCAGTTATGCACACCGGAATATTATACGGACGTGGAAGGGAATCCTCATTACAAAAAAGGAAAAACAATATTGGAGGAGGGAGAACATTACCTGATCATTCCTTCCTATTCACCGGAGAATCATCCTGTCGGTTATACCAGTGCGATTACAGCCAATGCAGCCATGGACATTGCAACAGCCAGAGATGTGCTGCGTATGACACGGGAACTGGGATGTTGTATTGCAGACCGGAAATCGGAAGAGCAAATTGCTGCCTGTGACAGGTTGGAAAGCGGACTGCCGGATTATCAGACAGATGAGACCGGGGGCTTGAAAGAATGGTCGCTTCCGCAGATGAAAGATAATCATGAACACCGTCACATTAGTCATCTCTATTGTGCATGGCCGGGAGTGGAGACTCAGCATAACGAAAAACTGGCGGAAAGCTGTAGGCAGGCAATCCGTAACCGTAATATCGGTAATGCCGGGAAAGACGACACCGCTTCCCACGGCTGGATCCATAAGGGACTGGTGGCCGCCAGATTAAAGGATGGAAAGAGTCTGGAAGAAATTCTGCGACTTTTGTTTTACAGTGATATTTTCTATAGCAGTCTGCTCACCGATCATAATACGGATCGCAGCAGAAAAGTGTATTGCACGGATACGATTCTGGGATTGCAGGGAATTATCAATGAAGCACTTGTCTATTCCGAGCGAGGACTTATAGAATTTCTTCC
>JAIIAN010000515.1 GCA_022717655.1 Bacillota bacterium
GTAAATATATATATCTACTACTACCGCGCGTAACACGCATGCGCGCACGTGCGAGGGAAAAATTCAGATTCGTTAAGAGTTCGGTGAAAAACGAAAAGACAAAAGAAAACCTGCAAAGAAAGTTCCTTGCAGGTGTGTATTGACGGGTAGCATCATCAGATAGTCGGGATGTTGTTCACGGCCGTTCGCTTCATCTCATCAGCAACCTTGGCATAGATCTGCGTTGTCTGGATTGACGTGTGCCCAAGAATCTTGCTCACTGTGTATATGTCTGCACCGAAGTACAGCAGCAGCGTAGCACAAGTGTGTCGGCTCATGTGGAAGGTGACGTGCTTCTCTATGCCTGCTGCCTTTGCCCATTTGTCCAGGTAGTCGTAGATGATTGAACGGTCTCTGAACTGGAACACGTAGTTCTCACGGCCATTGATGCCCTGCTCAGGCAGCCACTTCCTGGCGTTTTCCGACAATGGCACATATACCGGTTCCTTCGTCTTCTGCTGCATCACCTCAATCTGGTATTCGTTGGCACCCACCTTCACGATATGCTTCCATTTGAGACGTGACACGTCGATGTAGCGCAATCCGGTGAAGCAGCAGAACAGGAAGGCATGCTTCACTCTCCAGTCGTCACATGGCGTGTCTGCGAGCTTCTGAACCTCCTCGAGTGTAAGATACTCCTTCTTCTTGGTTCTGCGCTGAGGCTTCTCCGACTGGCTCAGTTTGTGGAACGGATTCGATGTTATCAAGTCCAGACGGACCGCCTTGTTCATTAAGATCGAGAAGACGGTGAAGTACGTGTACACAGTCTCACTGCTCAGCTTACCGCCATACTTGTTCGTTCCGTCACTGGTGAGATAGTCCAGGAACCTTCTCAGGAATGACGGTCTCACACCACGCAACTGTGTATTGGGTGCAAACCTGTTGAGGTGTACGATGAGGTTGTGAATGGTCTTGGAGTAGTTGTTGTTGCCATGCTCCTTGTAGTACTTGCGCTGCTCTTCCATCCACTCAACGAGCACCACCTTGCCTGCTTCCTTGTCGTGGATCTCAAACTTTTCGTTCTGAATGTCCACGATTCTCTTTGCCTTGATTTCCTCAGCCAGCTTCATGGTTTCCCTGTTGACCTGCTTGGCTGCACGGTTGGTCTCAGGAATCAGATAAAGGCCAAGAGACTCCTTCAATCGCTCTCCATCCTTGAAGATGTCTAGGTAAAGCGATTTCTTTCCATTGGAAAGTTTTCTTGTCCTGATGTGAACAGGACCCAAATCAAATTGCTTCATACGCTAAATGTTTAAATTTCTTAATTTTCGTGTGACGGTTTCGTGTGACGGATATGTGCCAGATTTGCGCCTAATAAACACGAACAAATATATAACAAACCTTAGAAAGGAACCTCCCTAAACGAAAC
>JAIIAN010000516.1 GCA_022717655.1 Bacillota bacterium
GTTTCATTTCAATCAGCCGTTTCGCCATCACATAAGCACCCCGACCGCCTCCTAACACGCCAAAGATCAGAAACACCAGCGTCAAATGCGTCCCATACCGGGAATCCAGATAGCTGCCCGCAAAAATGCTCAGTAAAACCGGAGTCAGCACACAAAAACCAAGCTGAGTCACCATAGCCAGACTGCGGTAAACGGATTTCTTATACTTCATGCCGATCAGTCTCCTTACCTCGATACCAGCAGATCACTCACGCAGGCAGTCCTGCATCCGCTTTTTCTTTTTTCACCCTGGTATCATACATGATTGCGTATACAGAGTTTATTATACCCATCAAAACTTTCTTTGTCCAGATTTTCATGAAACTTCCCAGTTTCTTCATAATGTTTGCAATTTTTTTATATTCTTTGTACAATTTAGTTAATTTGTGTGGTTTCCCATTTCCTTTCGTTAATTTTTTGTCTATTTCCTCCATCCTTCTCTCAACATATGATACGCCCGTTCCCATTACATTATTTTGATCAGAGAAATTTTTTGGACTTTTCAAAATTTTTTTTAAAATTTTCCAGTTTTCTCTTGCCTTTTTCAAAATCTCATGCTAGAATACAACTCATGAACAGTTACACATGCGCGAGTGGCTCAGTTGGTGGAGTACAACCTTGCCAAGGTTGGGGTCGCGGGTTCGAGTCCCGTCTCGCGCTCTCAAGAACAAGAAAAAGGACATCCTAAGACTGGATGTCCTTTTTTGTTATTTAGAAAGGTTGTACTTTTACTTTTTGAAGACATGGTTGCAGAATTTGTGGAGGAACGCAAGATGGCAATCGAGAAAGTAAAAGCATATTTCAGACAATACGGAATGGAGTCCCGGATCCAGGAATTGGCAGAATCCAGCGCTACGGTGGAGCTAGCGGCGGAGGCGCTGCATTGTGAACCTTGCAGGATTGCGAAGACTTTATCATTTCTGGTACACGAAATGCCGATTTTGATCGTGACGGCGGGGGACGCGAAGATTGATAATGCGAAATACCGCCATTATTTTGGTGCGAAGGCTAAGATGTTGACACCGGACGAGGTGGTGGAACTGATCGGACATGCGGTTGGCGGTGTGTGTCCTTTTGCGGTGAAGGATGGAGTGAAGATTTATCTGGATGAATCTCTGAAACGGTTTCAGACGGTATTTCCGGCTTGTGGAAGCGGGAACAGCGCCATTGAACTGACCATTCCAGAGCTGGAGAAGTATTCTTCTTATGAGACCTGGGTGGACGTGTGTAAGGGATGGCAGGTGGAAAATGCCTGAGTTCTATCGCTGGTCTGGAAATGGGTTTCAGAGAGAAGGAAGACTGCTGGATGCGTTGGAGTTGGAAACAGGGGATCAGCAAAAAACGTGTGAATCCATAGAGGTAGAA
>JAIIAN010000517.1 GCA_022717655.1 Bacillota bacterium
GTGTAATCGAAAGCAGACACTTAGGACTGATTTTACCAAATGAGATTGCAGATTTTAAGGAACGGCTTGCAAAGCTTGCAAAGGTGTTAGAAGAAACCGTTGATATGGAAAAACTGCTCTTGCTTGCGGAGAGTGCACCGGATTTAGAAGAAGAAATTCCGTGGGATGAAGACAGTGAGTATGCGTTTCAATTAGAACAGCCGGTTCGGATTGGCGTAGCAAGAGATGAGGCATTTTGTTTTATTTATGAGGATAATCTGCAGTTATTACGAAATATGGGTGCAGAGCTGGTAGAGTTTTCACCGCTTCATGATGAAAAACTTCCAAAAGACCTGTATGGATTGATTTTTTATGGCGGTTATCCGGAACTCTTTGCAAAGCAGTTAGAAGAAAATCGTTCGATGCGGGAAGCGATTAAAAAGGCTTATGAAAAGGGAATGCCTGTGATTGCAGAATGTGGTGGTTTTATGTATCTGCATGAAACGATGGAAGATATGGAGGCAAAACCGCATAAAGGAGTCGGCATTATAAAAGGAGAAGCCTATCGGACCTCAAAGCTTGGCAGATTTGGATATATTTCGCTTAAGTCAAAGGTAAATCGAGTGTTGGAAGAAAAGTGTGATGAGATTCCGGCACATGAATTTCACTATTTTGATTCCACTTCGTGTGGAAGTGATTTTGTGGCAAAGAAACCATTTAGCAGCAGGAGCTGGGAGTGTATCCATTTAGAAAACCATCTTCTGGCAGGCTTTCCTCATTTTTATTATTACGGAAATCCTGCTGTGGCAAAGGGAATTCTAAAGAGCTGTCAGATGTATAAAGATAAGACGATATAGAAAGATTCTGAGACTACATAAGAAAAGGAGTATGAAAATGAAACTGGAAGAAGCGCTGAAAAAAATAGAACCATTAGATGAAACAGCGATGGATGTATGCAAGAAAAGATGGGATGCGATTGCACATCCACTGCACAGTCTTGGAAAATTAGAAGATATGCTGGTACAGATTTCTGGGATTACCGGCAGTGCGGATATTGACTTAAGAAAAAAGGCACTCGTTCCGATGTGTGCAGATAATGGTGTGGTAGAAGAAGGTGTCACACAGACCGGACAGGAGATAACGGCTCTTGTCTGTGAAAATTTTCTTCAGACGAAAGCAGTATCAAGTATTATGTGTAAGAGTGTAGGTGCGGAGATTTTTCCAGTTGATGTTGGAGTGGCAAGTGACGTCAGTATTTTGAATCGTAAAATTGCTTATGGAACAAAAAATATGGTAAAAGAACCTGCTATGACAAAAGAACAGGCAGTTCAGGCAATCGAAACCGGAATTGAAATGGTGGAAACGTTAAAAGCAAAAGGCTATGGAATTATTGCAACTGGAGAGATGGGAATTGGAAATACAAC
>JAIIAN010000123.1 GCA_022717655.1 Bacillota bacterium
TCATTTACAAAGATAACAAATGTTGGCGGTTTTACAGAAACCTGTGTCATATAGAATAATTTCAGACGTTTTCCTTTATCAGACGGTGGCTGCTGCATTGCTACGGCTTCTGTCATAATTTCGTTAAGTACACCTGTCTGAATACGAAGAGTCTGATTTTCAAGTACCATATCAATTGTCTCAAATAATTTTGGAACTCTCTGTCCGGTTTTTGCAGAGATAAATAAAATTTCTGCATAAGGCATATAAGAAAGAATCTCACGCACTTTATTAGTAAACTTATAAATGGTCTTGTCATTTTTCTCAATTGCATCCCATTTATTGACTGCAATAATGACACCTTTTCCTCTTTCATGTGCGATCCCGGCAATCTTTGCATCCTGCTCCGTTACGCCTTCTGTTGCATCAATCATCATAACAACAACATCGGCACGCTCAACTGCAGTTACCGTACGGATAATACTGTATCGTTCGAGTTCTTCTTTAATTTTATTTTTTCTTCTAAGACCTGCAGTATCAATGAAAACATATTCATTTCCATTCCATTCTACTTTTGTATCAATGGCATCTCTTGTCGTTCCGGCAATATCAGAAACAATCACGCGGGATTCTCCAAGGACTTTATTAATCAGAGAAGATTTTCCTACATTTGGTTTTCCTACAACCGCAATTTTTGGAATTTCCTCTTCTTCTCCCTGACCTGCGCCCTCTTCAAAGTGGTTGACTACTTTTTCTAACATGTCACCAATTCCAAGTTTTCCACTTGCTGAAATTGGAACTGGTTCTCCAATTCCCAGATTATAAAATTCATAAGTATCCATCATGAATTTATCAAAGCTGTCCACTTTATTGACAACCAGTACAACCGGTTTATTACTACGGCGCAGCATATCTGCTACTTTTGCATCGGAATCCACCAGACCCTGACGCACATCCGTAATAAAAATAATTACATCGGCAGTATCAATGGCAATCTGTGCCTGTTCACGCATCTGGGATAAAATAATATCTTTGCTGTCCGGTTCAATACCACCGGTATCAATTAATGTAAATTTTTTATCCAGCCAGCTTACATCTGCATAAATACGGTCTCTTGTTACGCCTGGTGTATCTTTTACAATTGAAATTTTTTCACCGGCAAGTGCATTAAATAATGTAGATTTTCCTACATTAGGTCTTCCTACAATTGCTACAATCGGTTTGCTCATACATCTGTCTCCTTCTATGTGCTCTTCCTGCGTCTTTCTCTAAAACGGCGGAAATTAATGAAGCGCCGTCTTCTTCTACGATTTTTACAGGAACTTTTAATTCTTTTTCTACCTCTTCTACTGTCACATCATCAAGAAATACATTCTCTCCGCTTCGAAGCAGATTACAAGGCAGTAATAGATATTCACCCAGTTCTTTCTTCTTTAACTGTGCAATTACATCCTGTCCTGTCAAAAGACCGGATACCGTTATTTTTTCACCAAAGAAATCATTTACAATCTGATAACCGTGGACTTTGACATTTGGATATTTCTTTTCAATCCAGTCCATATATCTCCGGATAAATCCATACGCCAGCCGTCCGGTTGCAAAAGAAAGTTCTAATTTTCGTTCATCTCCCTCTCTCTGCTCTAAGGCTTCTTCCACTTCTGTTTCTAAAAGCCTCAGCATCCCGACTCCGTTTTCCAGCTGAAGATATCCATCATATCTTTCTTCTTCCGGCAGTTCTCTTCCTGCTAACAGATACCACTCATCACTTGCATGAATAAAATGAAGTCCATAAGTTTCATAAAGTTTTTTCTGCCAGGATTCAATTAAATCAATGACTTCCTCCGCATCTTGTTTTTCAAATGGTTCAAGCGGATATAATCCATCTCGGAATTTGCTTAATCCCACCGGAACAACCGAAACACTTCTTAAATGCGGAAGGTATTTTGATAAATCTTCAATACTCCGCTCAAGTTCTTTTTTATCATTTAGACCTTTACAAAGTACAATCTGTCCATTCATCTCAATTCCTGCTTCAAACAATCTCTGCACTTTTGGGAAAATATCTCCTGCAAAACGATTGTTCAGCATTTTGCAGCGCAGTTGTGGGTTCGTTGTCTGAAAAGAAATATTAATCGGCGCAAGATGATAATGAATAATCCGGTCAATATCGTGGTCACTCATATTGGTAAGTGTGACATAGTTTCCCTGTAAAAAAGAAAGTCGGGAATCATCGTCTTTAAAATACAACGTTTCTCTCATTCCCGGCGGCATCTGGTCGATAAAACAAAAGACGCATTTATTTCTACAGGAGCGGTATTCATCCATCAGACTATTTTCAAACACAATTCCAAGGTCCTCATCGTAGTCTTTCTCGACTTCAAGCTCCCATTCTTCTCCGCTCTGTTTCTTTACCAGAAGTTCTATATATTCATCATTTACCAGATAGTGATAGTCAAACACATCCTCAACCGGCTGTCCATTAATCGAAATCAGCTCGTCTCCAGCTTCTAATTCCAGTTCCTGTGCGATGCTTCCTTCTTGTATTTCTTTGATTTTATGTCTGCTTTGTTTCATATCTATCCTCATTTCCAAACGAAGCTTTTAAACCCCGTTATTATCTATCATACCAACAATACCGAAAAAAAGCAATATTTTTCCTTGACTGCCATGATATTATGATGTTATAACTTAATTGTATAATTATGTCGAAAAGTTGAGATAAATGCTATTTTATCTACAACTGATACCAGAAAGGATTTTGCTCTAAAATATTTCTGGTATTTTAACAATCAAACTTAAAAAATATAATATGGAGGTCATTATGGTTAATATCAGTTTGCTGGAGAAATCCATTCCAGTAGCACCGATTAAAATTGCAGCCTTAGACAGCTGCCATGAACTGGCGCAGAAAGTGGATTCTCATCTTGTTCAATTCAGACAGGAGTTAGATTCCCACAATCAATCCGGATTAAGCTTTCGAGGTTATTCAGAAGATACCTTTTTAATTGAAAGCAAATGTCCGAGATTTGGCTCTGGAGAAGCAAAAGGTGTGATTAATGAATCTGTACGGGGTACCGACCTTTTCGTTATGGTAGATGTCTGCAACTATAGTCTTACTTATAAAGTCAACGGATATATCAATCATATGTCTCCTGATGACCATTATCAGGACTTAAAACGAATTATTGCAACCGCAACCGGAAAAGCACATCGAATCAATGTCATTATGCCGTTCCTCTATGAAAGCCGTCAGCATAAGAGAACCAAAAGGGAATCTCTTGACTGTGCACTCGCACTTCAGGAACTGGTAAACATGGGCGTTTCTAATATCATTACATTTGATGCTCACGACCCACGTATGCAGAATGCCATTCCGCTTTCCGGATTTGACAACTTTATGCCAACCTATCAGTTCTTAAAAACATTATGCGCTTCGGTAGATGATTTCAAAATCGACAATGAACACTTAATGATTATCAGCCCAGATGAAGGTGCAATGCAGCGTGCCGTGTACTTTTCCAATATTCTTGGCGTTGATATGGGTATGTTCTACAAACGTCGTGACTATTCTACCGTTGTAAACGGCAAAAACCCGATTGTCGCTCATGAATTCTTAGGTGACTCCGTGGAAGGAAAAGACGTTATCGTTATTGACGATATGATTTCTTCCGGTGAAAGTATGCTCGATGTTGCAAAACAGTTAAAAGACAGAAAAGCAAAACGTGTCATTGTCTGCACTACTTTTGGTCTTTTCACTGACGGTCTTGAAAAATTTGATGAATTCTACGAAAAAGGATACATCCACAAAGTAATCACAACAAACTTAAACTACAAGAATCCGGAAATTCTCACCCGTCCTTATTACCTTGAGGCAGACATGAGCAAATATCTGGCAAGTATTATGGATATCTTAAACCATGACCTCTCTGTAGAAAAAGTTCGTTCTACAACAGAAAAGATTAACCAGTTACTTCGTCGTTATTCTTAATTAACTTCATTCATTGGTTCTAAATTAATTTTGAATTCGTACTTCATTCGCAGGCAGAGCTTAGTGCTCTGTCTGTTTTTTTGTATTTCTTTGTTAGCACTTAATATTCCAACAAAAAAGAAATCACAGCTTTCTGCCATGATTTCTCTTTTGTTTTTTTGTGTTTTTATGTAATTTTGTCGATTCTCTATTTCTTAGTTTAACTGGTAAACGTCTGCATAATATCTTCCGTTTCCAAGTGCCTGGCTATGTGTATTGTAGAATACATCTACGTGGCCATAAGGAACACCACGGTCTTCTACGGTATAAACCACTCCATTGATTAACAGTTTTGTTCCAAATGGAATTCCATTCATCGCTACTGTTCTTCCAGCTGTCGGAACCGTTCCACTTGCTGTCAGTCCCTGTCCTCCACACTGGGAACAGTTACAATAACCTGTAATGGTAAATTTACCAAGGTAAGTTCCCTGAGAACTGGAAGAAGAATCACTGGAACTGCTTGAAGAATCACTTGTATCTTCTGTTGTAGAACTGCTTGTATCTTCTACCGTTTCTTCCTGACTTGGTGTCTCTGTTGCGGTTGTATTAGTAGTAGTAGAAGCAGAAGATTCTGTAGTCTGCTGACTGGAACTAGAAGCACTGCTCTGGCTTGTACTTGCCTGTGCACTCTGCTGTGCCTCGGCTTCTTTCTGTGCAGCTCTTTTGGCTTCGGCTGCCTGTTTCTTTGCTTCTTCCGCAGCCTTTGCCTGTTCAGCTGCTTTCTGTTTTGCAAGTTTTGCAGCTGCTTCTTCATCTTTCTGCTGTTTAATTAATTTATCAATTTCTGCTTCCTGAGCATTTACTTTTGCAAGTAAATCCTGAGCACTGTTTTCTTCATCTGAAATCTCGGAAGTATAAGTCTCAATCTGACTCTTTGTTCCTTTCATTAAGTCAGCAATTTCATCCTGTTTCTCCAGGCTTTCCTGCTGAAGTGCTTCAATCTCACTCTGCTCTTTTTTTACGCTGGCTTCTTTTTCTTCGATTTCTTCCTGTGTTTCTTTATATGTAGCTAACATGCCTCTGTCATACTTTGTAATCTGCATGATATTTTCTGCTGTACTTAAAAACTCTGTAAGATTTTTAGATTCCAGTAACATTGTAATATAAGAATCATTTGATTTTTCATACATATACTGAATTCTTAATTTCATGCTTTCATACTGTTCATCCTGACGGGCTTTCGCTTCTTCTAATTCGCTCTTTAACGTTTCTAATTCACTCTGCTTAGCATCTGATTTTTCCTGCAAATCTGAAAGATTATCGGCTAAATCTGAAAGCTGGCTGTCCAGTTCTTTTAAATAAGCTTGTAAATCATCTTTTTTTGCTTCCAGAGAAGAAATTCTGGTCTGTGCTTCTTTTAAATCATCCTGAGTCTGCTGTTTCTTACTCTGTGCATCAGAAATTTTACTTTGTGTCGTTGCTGCATAACAAGGTGTCACGGTAAGTCCTGCAATCAGTAAAGACAAAAATAAACTTCTACATGTTTTATTTCTCATAATCTAAGCTCCTTTTCACATCACGAGCTTGATTATAACACAGTTCTTAACAGATTCCTAGTCTTTTTTTCACATTTTGTAATAATTATGTAATATTTCTTAAAAAGCCAGCAAAATTTTTATGCATTTAGCCTATTGATTTTCACGTAATCCGAGGAATGCCGCCAGATTTCCACGTTTTCCATGACTGGCACGATGGGAAAATAAGAAGTCGGGATTACAGCAGGTACAGATTCCAGGCATTGTAATATGTTCCGGTTTGATTCCGGCTTCTAAAAAGACAAGCTCATTTGCTTTCCACAAATTCAGCTGATATTTTCCATTTGCTCTTTTGTAAAATAAATTTTTATGATTTTCTTTTTTAAACGCTTCTTCAAACTGAACAATGACATCCTCGCTTACTTCATAGCAGTCCTGACAGATAGACGGTCCAACTGCTGTATAAATTTCTTCCGGATTAGAGCCAAATTCTCTTTTCATAGCTTCAATTGTCACTTTTCCGATTTTTCCAACGGTTCCTCTCCATCCGGAATGAGAAAGCCCAACTGCCTGATTCTTCGGGTCAATAAAGAATAACGGCACACAGTCCGCATAAAAAGTTGCGAGCACCACGCCTGGCTCATTGGTAATCAAACCGTCAACGTCTGTATAATCCCGCGCTCTTGTAATTCCTTTCCCTCTGTCTGCCCTTCCCACTCTTCGTACATTTGTCGTATGAGTCTGGTCTGAACACACAATATCTTCCAGCAAAAATCCAATCGCATCTGCAATCCGTCTGTAATTTTCAAAAACAGCTTCTTCTTCATCGCCTCTTGTAAAACTTAAATTCATGGATTCATAAATTTCTTTGCTGACACCACCCAGACGAGTGGAAAATCCATGAATGATGGTTTTCTCAAATGGCTCAAAGGACGGATATTTCAGATAAGTTACACCATTTCTTTCTACCGGCATTATATGTGTATCCGTTTTCCATCGTATCTTTTTACTTTTCTCTATCATTCCATTCTCCATAACTTCACTCTCCATGAATCAACTCTTTATTTTACAAGAAAAGCGAACATTCACAATCCGCTTCGCTACTTGCTCATGAACGCATTTTCAACATGACAAATCTTTTCCTGCGGTTCAATGGCAATCACGTCAAATCGATAATCAAATTCTTTTGAGCCACAGTACCAATTACAAAAATATCGGGCAGATTTGATAATTCTCTGCTGTTTTCTTGCATTTACGGCTTCAAGTCCCGTCCCATACCGGTCACTGCTTCTAAATTTCACTTCACAAAACACCAGTAAATTCAATTTTTTTGCGATTAAATCAATCTCGCCATAAGGTGTCCTGTAATTTTGTTTGATAATCGTATACCCTTTATTTTGAAGATACTGCGCTGCCTGTTCTTCATAATAAGTACCGATTGTCCTCGTACTCTTTTTTTCTCTCTGCATCTATCAACCATTTCATCCTATATAAAATTTTTAATAAAGGTTGCACGATGAATTGGAGACGGTCCATATTGTTTTAATGCACGAATATGTGCAGATGAGCCATATCCCTTATTAGAAGCAAAATCATATTCTGGCATCAGTTCTGCATATTCTTTCATCAGGCGGTCTCTTGTTACTTTTGCAATAATACTTGCCGCTGCAATCGAAATACTCTTTGCATCTCCTTTGATAATCGGAACTTGGGGGAAAATCACGTCTGGAATAGTTACAGCGTCATTTAATAAAATCTGAGGCTGTACCTCAAGCTTGGAAATTGCTTCCCTCATGGCCTCATAAGTGGCCTGTAAGATATTAATTTCATCAATTCTTGCAGGACTTGCATATCCAACGGCTACGGCGACTGCTTCTTCCATAATTTTATCATATAATTCTTCTCTCTTTTTTTCTGAGAGCTGTTTGGAATCATTTAAATATAATAATTTACAGTCTTTTGGCAAAATGACCGCTCCTGCGACCACCGGACCGGCAAGCGGACCTCTTCCCACCTCGTCAATTCCACAGACATATCCCAGGTGTTCATATTCTCGTTCATAGACTTTTAATGACTCAATCCGTTCTCGTTCTGCATGTAACTTCTTTAAATCTTTTTTTGCCTTTTCACAAAGAGCAACCACACCTTTTCGAGTATCCTCCGAATAAATCGCAATAAATTCGTTCAACGGACTTTTGGTATTTTCCTGCCAGTCTTTACTCGTTTCTTCCTCTGTCCATGCAGACAAAAGCTTCTCTTTTATCTCGCGAATACTTTCCATACTGCTTCTCCCTTAAGCTCGTTCAAGCGTAATCCGGCCGATTTTACCATTTCGAAACTCTTCAAGTAAAATGTTAGAAGCTTTTGCGTAATCTAACTCATTTCCCTTTTTCAAGCAGTTTCTGTTCTTTGCAACCGCACTTAACATAGCAAGACGGTCTTCGCTCTCTTCTAATTCATAACGCTGTTCTAAGATTCCCTCATAGTATTTATGAAGATAACCTAATAATTCCAGTGAAAGTTCCTCTAAATTTAAAATCTGGTCATTCATCGAACCAATCATTGCTAGTTTTGCACCTACGCTCTGGTCCTCAAATTTCGGCCATAAAATTCCAGGTGTATCCAATAATTCCACGTTTTTATTAATGCGAATCCACTGTTTTCCCTTTGTCACACCTGGTTTGTTTCCGGTTTTTGCACAGGCTTTTCCGGCAAATGCATTGATAAAGGTCGATTTTCCAACATTCGGGATTCCCACTACCATTGCACGAATCGGACGGTTTTTAATGCCTCTTCGTTTATCACGCTCAATTTTTTCCTTACAGGCTTCCATAATGACTGGCAGTACATTTTTGACACCTGCCCCGCTTTTCGCATTCATCTTTACCACATGAAATCCTTTTTCGGTAAAATACACCTGCCATTTTTCATTTTCACGCTCATCTGCCAAATCGGATTTATTTAACAAAATCATACGTGCTTTATTTTTTCCAAGTTCATCAATGTCCGGATTTCTGCTGGAAAGAGGAATTCTCGCATCGACAACTTCTATAATCAAATCAATTAATTTAATGTTTTCCTGCATCATACGTCTTGCCTTTGTCATGTGACCAGGATACCACTGATAATTCATATCTGCCTCTCTTTCTGCTGTTTCTACTGCTTATGCTACTTAATCAGCGCTAACTTCTTTGACGGAGAAATCTGAAGCCAGATTTTTCCCTCAATATATTTTTTATCTACATTCTGTACTTCTGTAAAACGGCTGTCCTCACTGTTATT
>JAIIAN010000518.1 GCA_022717655.1 Bacillota bacterium
AATAAAATCTATTTTTTCATCATCATTATTTTTTTTACTAATATATATAAATATTAATAACCTCAAAATTTGTTCTAATAATGAACGTAATGTTGCACAAATTGCATTAATATAAAAATTTCTATTTTCACTATTATGCTTAAGTTGCCTTTCTAATATATTAAAAACTTTTAATGGTTCAACATCATTAAATTCTAAACGACCTTTTATTTTCTCAATAAATTCACTATTAAGGTCCTTAATATTTTTTGCAACTTTAAATCTATGTATTTTCTGTTCATCATAATAGTTAGAATTAGCTAATATAATTTTATCTAATTGATCAGTTGATAGATCAAATTCATTTAATTCATTTAATTCTTCTAAACTCAAATGATCATCAAAATCCATACCAGATATGACATTATATTTCAATTCATTTATTAATTCATCTTCTAATTGATCTTTGAATTCACGAGTTGTTATTTTTTTATCTTCTCATTTTTTCAAAATTCAACTTAATAATTTTTGATAGGGGAAATTTTTCTTGGTTTCAAATTTTATTCTATAATTATTGTCTTCTTCGAATTTTATATTTAAATATGTCTCTTTAAATTCATCAATACTACAATTTACAATATTTTCACAGATTAATTTTCTAATTTTATTAAAAGAGTGGGTTCTTTCTAATGCTGATATTCTGTTTGAATGAATCATTTTTTCTAGAATATCTTTATCAGGATTTATAAAATTGGGAGTTTCTATATCAGAATCAATTTCATTAAAGAAAAAACAAGAATAAATATATTGCGCTTCGCAAAAATCCGTTTTTATTTTCCCTCATTCACGACGAAATTTTTTAATTATTTCTGTCTCTTTTTCATTCTTTAAACCTTCTTTAAATATACTTAGTAAATCTGCAAAATATTTTGATCTTGATCACTCTCTCATTCCAGGTCTATTACCAGATAAATGTCTATCATATATTAGAGATCACAATTCTTCCTTGTCGTTTGTTATTTTATAAAAAATTTGTAATTCACTATCTTTTGCTTTTATTTCTTCTAGCAATTCTTGACATTTTTTAAAATTATTAAATTGTTCTTTTTTTTCATCAATATCAGCATCAACTTGCTCATATTCTGTTAATGAATCTTGATAGTCTTGATAATCAAAGTTGTATATTTCTGGAAATTCAAAATCACCATTGATCAATTTTAAGCACATCAATCGTCTATTACCTTCAGCAACAATATAATTTGATTCATGTTTAACTAAATATATTGGTTCACTTTTATTATTAAATCCACTTTTATTAATTGAATCTAATAATCTTGATAATTCTTTAAAATTACCTTCTGATCTTAGTAAATTCAAAAAATTTCTTTTCTCATTTTTATAATTATTGTTTGTAATG
>JAIIAN010000124.1 GCA_022717655.1 Bacillota bacterium
CTTTTAATTCTTAACTTCTTAATACAATTCCCAGAAAAATTTCTGAATCAAATCAAATCGGCTTGTCATTCCGGCAAGCATGGCATCTAAGATAACCAGGGCAGCCATACATTCTACTACAACAACCGCTCTTGGGACGATAATCGGGTCATGACGTCCTTTGATGGAAATATCCAGATTTTCGCCGGTTCTTGTAACACTTTCCTGAGTGGCAGAAATAGATGGAGTCGGTTTAAATGCTGCGCGGAATAAGATTTCACATCCGTCGCTGATTCCGCCTGTAATACCACCGGAATGGTTGGTCTTTTTTGTAATGTGACCAGATTCATCTACATGGTAAGCGTCATTATTATGAAATCCGTCAGACTGTGCAACTGCAATTCCGTCTCCGATTTCAAATGCTTTTACAGCTCCGATAGAAAGAATAGCTTTTCCAAGGTTGGCATTTAATTTCTCAAAGGCAGGTTCGCCGATTCCGGCAGGCACGCCGGTAATCACACATTCCACCATTCCACCGGCAGAATTCTGCTCTTTCATGCAGGTTTCAAGGTAGTCGGAAGCTTTTTTTGCAGCTTCTGCATCTGGCATATAAAGCGGATTATTTGCAGCTTCCGATAAATCAAATTTTTCTTTATTAATAGCAACAGGTCCGATGGACAAAGTATAGGCAGAAATCTGAATCCCAAGGGATTTTAACATTTTTGCAGCAACTGCACCGGCAGCAACACGGCCGATTGTTTCACGGCCGGAAGAACGTCCGCCCCCACGATAATCACGGAATCCATATTTGATATCATAATTGAGGTCAGCATGTCCCGGACGATAATAGTTGGCGATTTCGCTGTAGTCGTGAGAGCGCTGGTCGGTATTTTTTACCATAAGGGAAATCGGAGTACCGGTAGTCTTTCCTTCAAAGACACCGGAAAGAATTTCCACGCGGTCTGCCTCTTTTCTCATGGTGGTAAAACGGGACTGTCCTGGTTTCCTGCGGTCAAGATAAGTTTGAATATCCTCTTCACAAAGCGGAAGTCCGGCAGGGCATCCGTCTATTACAACACCGATGCCTTTTCCATGAGATTCTCCCCAGGTTGTAATTTTAAACAGGTTTCCAAATGTTGAACCAAACATAGTTTACACCTCTTTTTCTTTCGTCTTACTTGTCGATAGATTCCCAACGTCCGGAAGCTCCACATGGAAGCACCAGTCCGCTTTCGGTAACCGGAAGACCGATTTCCTGTGACTCTACTTTTCCGTTAAATTGTTTTAATTCGGTTGAAATCATATAAGTTAAAACGGCAGGAGCAAGTCCGGTTGTATAGGAGTTAATCAGGAAAAACAGAGGATTGTCACTTAAAAGTTTAGCACAGAGTTTTACTAATGGGTGAATTGCCTCTTCGATTTTCCAGATTTCTCCTTTTGGTCCTCGTCCATAAGATGGCGGGTCCATGATAATGGCATCGTAGTGATTTCCACGTCTGATTTCACGTTCTACAAATTTGACACAGTCATCAACCAGCCAGCGGATTGGAGCATCACCGAGTCCGGAAGAAACGGCATTTTCTTTTGCCCAGGTAACCATACCCTTTGAGGCATCCACATGGGTAACATGAGCACCGGCAGCAGCGGCGGCAAGAGTTGCCCCGCCTGTGTAGGCAAAGAGATTTAATACTTTAATCGGACGACCGGCATTTTTGATTTTTTCAGAAAACCAGTCCCAGTTTGCTGCCTGTTCCGGAAACAGTCCGGTATGTTTAAAACTGAACGGCTTTAAGTTAAAGGTTAAATTTTTATACTGAATGGTCCACTGCTTTGGCAGGTCAAAAAATTCCCATTCTCCGCCGCCTTTTTTACTGCGGTGGTAATGCGCATTCATTTTTTTCCATCCTTTGTGAGTTTTTGGAGTATTCCAGATAACCTGAGGGTCTGGACGAACCAGAAGATAATCGCCCCATCGTTCTAATTTTTCTCCATTTGAAGTATCAATGACTTCATAATCTTTCCATTGGTCTGCAATCCACATAGTGAAATCCTTTCTATCTAACTAAAAAATATGATATGAGTGTCAAAATGTATCAATTTTCTTCATATTCGTTAATTAGTATAGCAGAAGCGCAAAGTCGAGGCAATGCGCAAATCAAACAGAAATGAGTTATTCTTGAAAAAATATCTGCATACATTGAGATAGAATGTATCGTTGTTAAGAGACGAACCGGCAAAAGGAAAGAAACTGCCGACAGGTCAGTATGGAAAATCAGGAGGGCTTATGTACGAACAAATGGAATGTGGTGAAGTGTGTAAAAGATTTCATACAGATGAGAAAGCTGGACTGACACAACAGGAAGCAGAAAAAAGGTTAAAGGCAGATGGGAAAAACCGATTAAAAAAAGTCAGGGAAGAGACAACAATAGACCGGATTCAAAAACAGTTAAATGACCCGATGATTTTTGTCCTTTTTATGGCAGCGTCTGTTTCTATTCTGCTTAGAGAGTTTAGTGATACGGCAATTATTTTATTCGTGATTGGTTTAAATACGATAATAGGTGTGGTACAGGAGGGAAAAGCGAAAAAGGCGATGGATGCCTTAAAGAAAATGACAGCACCGGAAGCTACTGTAAAAAGAAATGGAACTTACCGAAAAATTCCGGCAGAAGAACTTGTAAAAGGCGATGTTGTAAAAGTGAAAGCCGGAGACCAGGTTCCGGCAGATGCTCGTTTGTTTGTGTGCAAGGGAATCGAAGTAAATGAGTCAGCACTGACCGGAGAATCCACGGCAGTAAGGAAATCCTGCGAGACGATGATGCAGGAGGTTACAGCCTCTGAACAAAAAAATATGCTGTTTCTGTCTACGGAAATTGTGAAGGGAAATGGAGAAGGAATTGTAGTTGCAACGGGGATGGAGACAGAGCTTGGAAAAATAGCCGAGATGATAAATGAACAGGAAAATGAAATGACACCGCTTCAAAAGAAATTGGGAGAACTGGGAAAAATCTTGAGTAAGGCGGCTGTTTTTTTATGCCTGTTACTTTTTTTGATGGGAGTGCTTCAACATAGAAATCTGTTACAGATGCTGTTGTTATCCATTTCTTTGGCAGTCGCAGCAATTCCGGAAGGACTTCCTGCGGTTGTAACAATTGTACTGGCACTTGGGGTGGCAAGAATGGCAAAAGCCAATACGATTATCCGTAAACTGCCTGCTGTAGAAACGCTGGGCGCAGTCAGTGTAGTCTGTTCGGATAAAACCGGAACACTGACAGAAAATAAAATGAAAGTGTTAAAACTTTATGCGGAAGATAAAACTTTACTGGTTTCTCAGGTTCGTCCAAGAGAATTTTCCCGTCTGATGCAGGGATTTCTGCTTTGCAATAATGCAGTGGCGGGAAAGGTTGAGCTGGGAGATTCCACAGAGCTTGCGCTTCTTTCTATGGGAGAACAGCTGGGCTTATCCAAAGAGCGGTTGGAAGAACGCTATCCGAGAGTGGAAGAAATTCCATTTGATTCGGATAAAAAATATATGGTTACACTACATAAAGACCAGAATCAAGTCTGTGCTTATGTAAAAGGAGCGTGTGATTATCTGTTAGAAGTCTGTAGTTTCTGGTGGATAGGAGGAAAGATAGAACCACTTGGACAGATTCAGAAAATGAAAATCAGACGAGTGATGGAAGAAATGGCAGAAGAGGGGCTTAGGGTGCTGGCACTGGCTTTTAAGGAACATGTGTCGGACTGGAATGAGAGCAGTATCATGAAAAATCTTGTGTTTGCAGGACTTGCAGGAATGATGGACGCGCCAAGAAAACAAGTAAACCAGTCGGTCTATCAATTAAAACGTGCAGGAGTTCAAGTCGTAATGATTACCGGTGACTATCAGGAAACAGCATTTTCAATCGCAAAAATGACCGGAATTGCAAGGAAAAGAGAACAGTGTGTAACGGGAGAAGAATTAGATGCAATGAGTGATGCCGAATTTTCTTCTAAAATGAATGATATCCGTGTGTTTGCAAGGGTGACACCGGCACATAAGGTGAAAATTGTAAAAGAATTTAAGAAAAATGGAAAAATCGTGGCAATGACAGGTGATGGGGTAAACGATGCACCATCCCTTCATACAGCAGATATCGGAATTGCAATGGGAGCAAATGGAACCGATGTGGCAAAAAATGCGGCAGATTTGATTTTAGCAGATGACAATTTTTCCACGATTGAAAAAGCAGTGGAAGAGGGACGCAGTATTTATGTCAATATTAAAAAGTCGATTTTATTTTTATTGTCCTCAAACTTTGGAGAAATTATGACGATGTTTGTGTCGATTGCGTTTTCGATGCCATCGCCATTAAAAGCAAGCCATATTTTATGGGTGAATCTGATTACAGATTCCCTTCCGGCACTTGCACTTGGTGTAGATAAAAATGATACCGGATTGTTGATGGCAAAGAAGCCAAGAGATGAGAAGGAAAGTCTGTTTGCGCATGGAGGATGGCTGCTTACGATTGGGTATGGGCTTTTAATTGGTGCGATTACTTTGTATGCGTTTCTGACAGGCGGACAGACTTATGCATTTACGGTGCTTGGAATTTCGCAGTTATTTCATGCGATTGGAATGAGGGATTGTGAGAAATCTGTTTTTCAGATGAATCATCTGGAAAATCCGGTTATGATTTTTTCTTTTTTTGCAGGGCTGGCACTTCAGGTTGCAGTGACAGAGATTCCGTGGCTGGTGGAAGCGTTTCAGACCCGCCGCCTTTTAATGAGAGAATGGCTGTGGCTGTTGGGAATCTCGGCAGTTCCGCTTGCGGTACATGAAATAGTGGTGCTCATAAAACGATTAAAAAAAGGGTGACTGTGTAAATATGCAAGATTTTATATAAAAAATTGCATTTAAAACATAAAAATTCGTATATAAGAGATAAAAAACGATGAAAATGCAAGAAATACTTGACAATCAGTCATAAAGTGGCATACAATACTGCTTAGTAAGCCGAAGAAAAATGAATTGGATGGCAAATTAGAAAAAATCAGGAGGAGAGCCATGACACCGTACAGAGAACTCAACAAAGAACAGCTGCAGGTGCTGAAAGCCCAGTTAGAAAAAGAATTTGAAGAAGTAAAAGCAAAAGGTTTAAACCTCGATATGTCCAGAGGAAAACCGTCAAAGAAACAGCTTGAACTTGCTATGGATATGCTTGAAGAATTAAAGAGCACAGATAAGCTGAAATGTGAAGCAGGAATTGACTGTCGTAACTATGGTTTGTTAGAGGGTATTCCGGAAGCAAGAAGACTTCTTGGAGCAATGACAGAGGTAACTCCTGATAAAATTATTATTTTTGGAAACTCCAGTCTGAATGTGATGTTTGATACCATTTCCCGTTCTATGACACATGGTGTCTGTGGAAATACTCCATGGTGTAAGTTAGACAAAGTAAAATTCTTATGTCCAGCACCAGGATACGACCGTCATTTTAAAATTACAGAGTACTTTGGAATCGAAATGATTACTGTTCCGATGACTCCAACCGGTCCGGATATGGATATGGTAGAAAAACTGGTAAGTTCTGATGATGCAATCAAAGGAATCTGGTGTGTACCGAAATATTCTAACCCACAGGGAATCACTTATTCAGAAGAGACTGTAAAACGCTTTGCAAGATTAAAACCGGCAGCACCGGACTTCCGTATTTTCTGGGATAACGCATACTGCATCCATCACTTATATGAAGAAAAAGATTTCTTATTAGAAATTTTGGAAGAATGTGAAAAAGCAGGAAATCCAGACCTTGCATACAAATTCCTTTCTACATCAAAAGTAAGTTTCCCAGGTTCTGGTATTGCAGCAGTAGCCGCATCTCCTAGAAACTTAGAAGATATCAAAAAACACATGTCAATCCAGACAATCGGTCATGACAAAATTAATCAGTTAAGACATGTACGCTTCTTCAAAGATATCGATGGTATGCATGAACACATGAAGAAACACGCAGAAATCTTAAGACCGAAATTTGAAGCAGTAGAAAATACACTGGAAAAAGAAATTGGCGGACTTGGAATTGGTGAATGGACCAATCCAAAAGGCGGATACTTCATTTCCTTTGAATCAATGGAAGGATGTGCAAAGGCAATCGTTGCAAAAGCAGCAGAAGCCGGAGTAAAAATGACAGAAGCCGGAGCAACTTATCCTTATGGAAAAGACCCGCATGATTCTAACATCCGTATTGCACCAAGTTTCCCGACCTTAGAAGAATTACAGACAGCAACAGAGATTTTTGTATTAAGCGTGAAATTAGTCAGTGTAGAAAAATTACTGGCAGAATAAGCATAAAAAAAGCCATTTGAACATTAAAAATAAAGGGCGGGATTCCAAAGAAAAGGAATCTCGCCTGTTTTTGGATAAAAATCACAATTTGGTCACAGAATAGGGCTTTACTTTTGGGATAAAGATGAATTAGAATAAGGAATGCATAAAAGAAAAATGAAAGAATCAAAGAAAAAGGGGTAGGAATATGGAACAGAATGAAAGTGGTAACAAAGAACCCGCAAAACCAAAGAAAATCATAATTGGTATTCTGATTGCATGCGTGGCAGTGCTTGCGATACTCTATGCGGCAGGAGCATTTTATTTTTCCAGTCATTTTCTCCCGGGTTCAAAGATAAATGGAGTAAATTGTTCTGGAAAGACACTTGAGAGTGTGGAAAATCATCTGGCAGATGAAATTTCTTCTTATGCGCTTACTATCAAAGAACGTGGAGATAATACAGAAACGATTTCTGCAGATAGGATAGGACTCAGCTATGTGGATGATGGAAAAGTAGAAAAACTTTTAAAAGGACAGAATCCGTGGGGCTGGATTACTGCATTTACGAAAAAACATGAATATACAATGAGCGCAACCACCACGACTGATGAAGAAAAATTAACGTCAGCAATTGATGGTTTAACTTGTCTTGCTGAAGAAAACATGCAGCAGCCGGTCGATGCACATTTGGAGGTCGGTGATAATGGATACGAAATTGTTCCGGAAACAGAAGGAACTGCTCTGGATAAAGACAAGGTAACGGAGGTTATCACAAAGGCAGTCAAAGCCGGAGAGACAGAAGTAGACCTGGAAGCTTCTGACTGTTATTTAAAACCATCTGTTTATCAGGATGATAAAAATCTGATTGCGCAGAGAGACCAGAGCAATGCATTCTTAAAAGTAAAAATCACAATTGATTTTTCAGACCGTCAGGAAGTGGTAGACCAGAGTTTAATTAAAGACTGGGTTACAACAGATGAAAATGGAAATGCAGTCTTGGATGAAGCAAAAGTAAAAGCGTATGTGGTAGAACTTGCAAAGAAATATGATACCTTTGGTTATCCAAGACAGTTTAAGACCTCTACCGGTGAAACAATTACCGTAAGCGGTGGAGATTATGGCTGGCTGATGGCAAGAAATGATACCACAACAAAACTAATCGAGGCAATTAAAAGCGGAAAGTCTCAGACCATTGAACCGGAATATACATATAAGGGATACGTTCGTGACACAAATGATATCGGAAATACTTATGTGGAAGTCAGCCTTTCTGCACAGCACATGTGGTTTTATAAAAATGGTCAATTACTTGTGGATACAGATGTCGTAACCGGAAATCATAATCTGGGGCATGACACCAAAACAGGTATCTATGCAATTATGTACAAAGAAAGAAATGCAACCTTAGTAGGGGAAGACTATTCTTCACCGGTTAAATATTGGATGCCGTTTTATGCAAATGTTGGAATCCACGATGCAAGCTGGAGAACTACATTTGGCGGAAGCGAGTATTTAAGTAATGGTTCTCATGGCTGTGTCAACACACCAGAAGCCAATGCAGAAAAGATTTTTAATAATATTGAAAAAGGTGTGCCGGTAGTGGTGTACTAAAATTTGAGAGACTGTCGAAAGATAGTCTCTTTATTTGATTTTGATGTAAAAATACTGTTTTGAGCTTATCGGAAGTGTTTTTTGTATTGCAGATTGTGTTTCAAATGCAGAGGAACATTGACAAAGAAAGAAAAATTGATTAGGATAAAGAAAACACAAAAATCAATGTGTACTTCTATAAAGTGCATAATAAAATAAAAGGGAGAAAACAAAATGAATATCGTAGTTTTGGCAGGTGGAAACAGCACAGAAAGAGATGTTTCTATTTCATCAGGAGAAGGTGTATGCAGTGCACTTCGTCAGAAAAATCATAAGGCTGTTTTAGTAGACGTATACTTTGGAAAAGAATCTTTTGGGGAAGAACTGTTTCCGGAAATGTATGATGTAAAAGCAGAAGCAGACAGCATGAGAGAAATGAGTAAATTAGTGGAAGAAACAGGAAAGACCAGAAAAGAATTTTTTGGACCGAATGTGCTTTCTATCTGTAAAGCAGCAGATATCGTATTTCTTGCCCTGCACGGAGCAAATGGAGAGGACGGAAAAGTACAGTCTGTCTTTGAATTAATGGGAATCCCTTATACCGGAACCGGCCCGCTCAGCAGTGGAATGGCAATGGATAAAGGAATTACAAAAATGGTATTTGAAGCAAAAGGTGTTCCGACTCCAAAGGGAGCAACTTTAGCAAAAGGAAAAAGTGAAACCGCACTTTCTGCTTATGATATGAATTATCCGGTTATCGTAAAACCATGTTGTGGCGGTTCCAGTGTAGGAGTCTGCATTGCAAATAATGATGCAGAATATGCTGACGCTTTAAAAGAAGCATTTTCTTATGAAGATGAAAT
>JAIIAN010000519.1 GCA_022717655.1 Bacillota bacterium
CCCATATCACTACGCTCGAAGAAAAATACATTCTCGCGTTTGAGCGAGGAAATCATGAATGGGGAATGAGTAGATAAAAATAATTGCGAATCACCTTTTCTCTCTTGTTCTGGTGCAAATGCTTCGGTTAAACGCTGGTGAAAATAGGTCCGCCAAGATGGATTAAGGTGTGTTTCTGGTTCATCAAAAAGAAATAGTGCTTGAACCTGGCTGAAAATCCTTGTGGCCGCGATAACCTGAATCAATTGAGCTTCACCGTCAGATAAATCATCAAACTTTACGGTATCACCCTTTTCATTAGCCATTAATAATTCAACAACAGATAAAGGTAATCTTGACTGGAGCGGTTTTTTTACCGTACCTATAAAATTATCTATCATCAACTTCAAACGAGATGTACGAGACCAATTTTTTATACCAAGCTGCTGAATATTGTTAAGTCTTCTAAATAATGCAAAGGAATCATGATAGTTATCTTCACGAAGTCGGTTTAAAACAGCCTCATCGCTTAATTCGAGAGTGATTTCTCCAGACAGATGCTCTAACTCATAAAGCTCATACTGGCTATCTGTAGTTCGTCCTCCTGTTGGCCTTACTTGATCGGTACCTGCTATGCGGATCAACATTTTCACATCACGAATGGCATCATCTTCTATGATGCCAGAACGAAAGTCGTAATGAAGTACGGCTTTGACTGGATATTTATATGTTATTTCATCTAATAGTTGAAATACTGTCCCAGCAGGAAGAATCGATAGCGATAAAATTAAGAGTCCAATATTATCGTAATCAAGATAGTTAAAATTGCTAGGGGCAGGGTTCACTTCTCTCAAATTCAGGTGATAATCTGGAAAAAAATCACCTTCTGATAAAGGATCAAATATGTGTGGGTATTTTTTAAGATACTTTTTATTGATTTCAGCCAACTGTTCATCATTGATGTCTCGTGATAGCATTTTTAGACGCTGGCTACTAATTCGACGGACTTCAAAATATTGCACAGCATTTTTCATAAAACTTCGCTGTAAATTTTCGTTTAGCCCCGAAGCATAACCAACCACGAGAGGGATGGGAAAATGGCGCTCACCAAGCTGTATTACATGCCACTCATCAGTACCGCGAACATTTAAAACCACATCGCCGTCAAGCTCAATAGTTACCTTTAAATCAATACTCTCACCATGATTCATGATCTCGTCTGGGTAAGACATAACAGCACTATCATATCTAAGATCCCATTGATAGTGTACCGCGACGCTAAAACCTAACGATGTTTTATTTTTGAACTCTGCACGTTGCCATCGCTCTAGATAAGCAAAAGTTTCCCCAATTAATTCAAGCAACTGCGATTTACCAGAACCATTAAGGCCAATCAATGCAAATATATTATCTTG
>JAIIAN010000125.1 GCA_022717655.1 Bacillota bacterium
CTAACTTCTGTTGTTGTTCAATCATAAAAACACCGCCTATACTTGATATTTATATTATATCAAACATAGGCGGTACTATCTACTTTTTCAGTGCCCTCGACTCGTCGGATGGGGTTTTCTGCTCTATAATAGATAAAAAAAGACCTCTCCCATCAGGAAAGGTCTTAATTTATCCTTGTGTCCACTGCTTTGTAACAAAGTAATCCTTAACTATTTGCAGTGTTTTTCATTCTATGTATTCTACTGTAAATTCAAACTTTTTACAGTACGCTTCCACTTTGCTGTCTTTTTTGCACCGTATCACCGTACTCTTGTTTACAATCCAGTCCCCAATAAATTCCGGTTCATGAGCAATCTCTACCATCTTAAGGCGATGGCATCCATGAAATGCCCATTTTTCAATCCATTTCACACTTTCAGGAATTTGCACGGATTCCAGATTATTACATTTTAAAAATGCACTGTCTCCAATCTCAAGCAGTCCTTCTGGAAGTTCCAGTTCTTTTATTGCAGTCTGGTAAAATGCCTGCGAACCAATCTTCCGAAGCGTCAATGGAAATTCTACCTTTTCAAGAGCTAAACATTTGTAAAAGGCACGATTTCTGATTTCCCGAACAGACTTTGGAATTTTAATTTCATTCAGACTTTCACATCCATAAAATACTTCTTCTGCAATATACGCACACGTTACACTTTCAGGAAAGGCTGCACATTCCAGTCTTTTGCACCGAAAAAAAGCACCTTTTCCAATGTACTGCAGTTTTTTGGAGAATTCTGCTTTCCGAACTCTGATGCAACACGAAAATGCTTCCTGCTTAATTCTTTCTATGTTCTCAAAACACAGTTCATTTAAGGCTGTACAATTTGCAAAGCTCTGTTTCCCAACTTCTGTCAGAGATGAAGGAATCTGCACTCTTTTAATCTTTACATTATTCATCAGTGCTTCATCTTCTATCTTTTTGCAGTCCGAAGCCAGTACCAGCTCTTTTTCCCGTACTTTCTTTCCCTGTGCTTTGGTAAAAACATTTTTTTCTTTTGCTTTCCACGTTAATATTTTTGCCATTGTTTTTTCCATTCTTTTTTTCTTCATCAAATTAAATCAGTAAATAAAAAGAAATTTCCCAAATCACGGGAAATTTCTCTCTTTACTTTTCGCATGCCAGAGTTACTGTCACATATTTTTTAAAATGTTTCTTCCACATACACAAAAATAAATTTACTTTCTTTTCCCGAAAATAAATTTGCTTTCACAAAACGGCAGTTTTCTGGCTTCACAACACTTGTGTTACAGTAGGGGAAACTGCGCCGGTTTTTCACCGGTCTTGCCTTTTAACCTATCTTAAATCAATTTTTTCTGCTTCTATCATTTCGTCAAGGACCGTTTTAAAACTTATTTGTTTTCTGTAATTGTACTTCATTTTCCAGCTTTTGTAAAGCAAATCTAGGTGTTTATTTTAGCAATATCAGACTTTTTATACAAAATAAATCCAGTCGTCGTGGTTATCACTTCTGTCACTGGAAAGGTCAGCCAGAAATATTCCAATCCAAATCTCGAAAACAAAAATGCAAGCGGTACAAACAAAACGACCGTTCTCAAAACAGTCAGCGCAGAACTTCGGATAAATCCTCCAATCGCCTGAAAAAACACTGGAAAGGTCAGAGAACTAACCAGCGGAATAAAGGAAATCCCAATAATATGAAAGGCATTTGTTCCAATTTTGATGACCTCTGCATCTTTTGAAAATACCCCCAGCATCTGACTTGGCAAAAATTCAAAACACAGTGTTCCTAAAAACATCAATGCCATTCCAAATATCAGTGCGTCAATTAATGTTTTCTTACATCTTGTGCGATTTCCGGCGCTGTAATTAAAGCTGAGTACCGGCACGATACAAGTCTGCATTGCGCCAAGCGGAATAAAGAAAAAACTCTGCCATTTATAATACAGTCCAAGCACCGTAACCGCCTGGTCGGAAAATCCTTTCAAAATCATATTCAGTCCAAATATGTAAAATGTATAGGCCGACTGCATCAGGATATTTGGAAATCCGGAATAGTAAATCTTTTTGACATAAGCTTTATATTTATATAATTCCGGTGATTTGCGGTATCCCTTTGACATCACAATCAGAGCTGCCGCTATCTGTCCACAGACAGTTGCAACTGCTGCCCCTGCAATTCCCATTTTCGGTACAAATCCAAGTCCGAAAATCAAAATCGGGTCAAGCACAATATTGACCAGCGCCCCGACAATCTGTGCAATCATCGGAAGTTTCATATTTCCAATCGCCTGCAGAACCTTCGTCCAGATACTCTCAAAGAATAATCCCATACTGAACACGCAGACAATTCTTCCATAGATAACCACTTCCCGAATGACCTCTTCTGATTTTGTCGACATTCTCGCATAAGCCGGCATTAGAATAAAAGTAATGACTGCAAACAATACCCACATAATAAACGCAAGAAGTGTTCCCGTACCTGCTGTTTCTTCACTTTCTTTTTCCCTTTGGATTCCAAGATAATGCGCCATCAATGTATTGATCCCCACTCCACTTCCGACTGCAAGTGCAATCATTAAAAGCTGAATCGGATAAATAATCGAAAGCGCTGTCAGCCCTGCCTCGGAATATTTTCCAATAAAATAGCTGTCTATTACATTATAAAATGCCTGTATCAACTGCGCCAGCATAACCGGCGGTGCAAGTTTCAAAAGAATCCCCATGATTTTGTCATTTCCAAAATCAATTTCCTTCTTTTTCTTTTGCTGTGTCATTTTTTACTTTTTACTCCTTTTCTACAAATCTACTCTCGAAATCTTCACAATCCACTTTCTTTATTTTTCTCAAACGAAACTTCCTGCCCTACTTTCTCTGTTTCTCTCAAATGGAACTTCCTACCCCACTTTCTCTATTTTGCTCAAATGAATCTTCGCAGTCCGCATTCCTGTTTTGTCAGATTTCTGGTGCTAATCCGTCGATAAATTCTTTCACATAAAAAAGACCTGCACCGATTGCCGGCGTATACTGTCCATTTGTTCCAAGCATCAAATTTTCTTTTGGAAATTCAAATGGAATCGTCGCATTAATCTGTTTTAGCAGATAATCCAAATCACCCTCTGTAAAATACGGTGCAAGATATCCACTGATAATAATTGATCCATCAATAATCAGATTTAAGTTTCGCATTGCAAATGCCAGATTCTTCAAATAAGTTTTCCAGATTTTTGCCAAACGTTCTTCCTTTGTCTCTCGAAGCGTTTCAAAAAACTCTTTTGCTGACATTTTCGATGTCTCTTCCAGCGCATTTGCCGAGCAATACGTCTCCAGACATCCATGACTTCCACAGTAGCACTCCGGTCCGTCTGGATTGACACAAATATGCTCAATCGCTCCGCTGTGCATAAAACTTCCCTCATGCACTTTTCGATTGGTAATCACTGCCCCTCCAAGGTTTGGATTTAACAGAAACACTACGGCACTGTCCAGTTCCGGATAATTCCAAAGTTCCAGATAAGCAGCCGCCTTTGAATCATGCACCAGACGGCACGGATAAGGCAGTTTAGAAGAAAAATCCGACAGACGCATCTTAGAATTTTTCATAATCGCACCATAAGTCACTCCCGAACCATCCGGCGAAATAATTCCCTGAGTCGCAATCGACACACCAAGAATTTTATCTTTTTCATAATGATTTTCCTCTATAAATTTCTCTGTCTCTTTTGCCACATTTTCATAATATTCTTCTGTGTCACTATAAGCCAGTTCTATCGTATTCTTTGCAGTCACTTCTCCATATAAATTAATTGCCACAAGATAAAACCGGTCCTTTAAAATTCCCATTCCAATTGAAATTTTCACGTCTGCTACAATCTGAATTACCTGAGCTTTCCGCCCCCCGGTTGATTTAAAATATCCATCTCGACGAATCAGCCCCTCTTCTTCTAATACATTCAGATTCTGACTGACCGTAGACAATCCCATTCTTAACTCCTGCACAATCTGAAACTTAGAAGTCTGCTTTGCTCGATAGATATATTGATATACTTTTTCTTTATTAATCTGCTTTAATGTAATCGTGGTGACCCCTCGTTCTTTCATTCCATCCTTCATCCTTTTCTCCTCAATTTCATCCTAAGTTTTAGATTCTATTTTTATTCTAATACACCTATATTCAAAACGCAATTACGGAATATTATCTGGACAACTTCTGCTTCCTATTGTATGCTTAATCTAACAAAAAACAGCTTTATTTCAAAGAAAGAAGGAACGAAAAATGGATTTAACAACTTACGCTACCGGAATTCAGCACATTGGGATTCCTACAAACGACATTGAAACAACCATTGCTTTTTATCACAAACTTGGATTTAAAACTGCATTTGAAACCGTAAATGAAGAGGCAAATGAACGTGTTGCTTTCTTAAAATTAGGTACTCTTGTTGTAGAAACTTACGAAAACAAATCAGCAAAATTAGAATCCGGTGCTATCGACCACGTGGCAATCGACGTCAAAGATATCGAAGAAATTTATGCCTACATCAATGAAAATGGACTGAATACAACTTCCGATACGATTCATTTTCTTCCATTCTGGGAAAATGGAGTTCGTTTCTTCACGATTGAAGGACCAAATAAAGAAAAAGTAGAATTCAGCCAGTTCTTATAAAACATTCATTTGGTTTTATAAAAAATCGAATCATCAAGAACACCTCAAGCTAAAAATTTTCTGGCTTGAGGTATTCTTTTTCCCCTATCCATAACTTTTTGATATGAATAGAATCAAAATAAATGATTTAACGAATCTTTGAACTTGTGTTATGATTACACCGTCAAATAATTAACAATTAGGAATCAATTTTACTAGGAGGAAACACATGTCAGAGAATACTTGTCTTGAAAAACAGCCATTATCTCAGGAAATGTTAGATAAAATGGACGCTTATTGGCGTGCATCTAATTATTTATCTGCTGGTCAGCTTTATCTCTTAGACAACCCGCTTCTTAAAAAGCCACTGTCTATGGACCAGATTAAGAAAAAAATCGTTGGTCACTGGGGAACTGTACCAGGTCAGAACTTTATTTACGTTCATTGTAACCGTGCAATCAAACGTTACGATTTGGATATGATTTTACTTTCCGGTCCAGGACATGGCGGAAACTTCATGATTGCAAACACTTATATGGAAGGTTCTTACAGCGAAATTTATCCGAACATCAGCCAGGATGAAGAAGGTATGAAGAAAATGTTCAAACAGTTCTCCTTCCCTTGTGGTGTTCCAAGTCACTGTGCTCCGGAAACTCCAGGTTCTATCAACGAAGGTGGTGAGCTTGGTTATTCTATCGCTCATGCATTTGGTGCAGTATTTGATAACCCAGACTTAATTGCTACTGTAATTGTCGGTGATGGTGAAGCTGAGACAGGTCCTCTGGCTACCTCCTGGCAGTCAAATAAATTCTTAAACCCGATTACAGACGGTGCTGTTCTTCCGATTCTTCATCTGAACGGATACAAAATCAGCAACCCTACAATCTTCTCTCGTATTTCTCACAAAGAAATCGAAAGCTACTTCGTAGGATGCGGTTGGGAACCAATCTTCGTTGAAGGTGACGACCCAATGACAATGCACAAACTCATGGCAGAAGCTATGGATACTGCAATCGAAAAAATTAAAGCAATTCAGGAACATGCTCGTAAAGAAAACAATGCTGAACGTCCAGTATGGCCAATGATTGTTCTCCGTACTCCAAAGGGATGGACAGGTCCTAAGGTTGTTGACGGACTTCAGATTGAAGGTTCTTTCCGTGCTCATCAGGTTCCGATTACAATGGAAAAACCAGAAGAACATCTTCCACTGTTACAGGAATGGTTAGAAAGCTATCATCCGGAAGAATTATTCGATGAAAATGGTCGTCTGATTCCGGAACTGGCTGAACTTGCTCCTAAAGGAAATGCTCGTCTTGGTTCTAACCCACATGCAAATGGGGGTCTTTTACTGAAAGACTTAAGACTTCCAGATTTCCGTACTTATGGAATCGAAGTTGACCCTGGAAAAACAAAAGCTCAGGATATGATTGAACTTGGCGGATATATCCGTGACATCTTCAACTTAAATCAGGATAACAAAAACTTCCGTATCTTCGGACCGGATGAAAGTATGTCCAACCGTCTCTACAAAGTATTTGAAGCTGAAAAGAGAGACTGGAATGCAGAAATGCTTGATACAGATGACTGCCTGGCAAGAGGCGGACGTATCATGGACAGTATGTTAAGTGAGCACATGTGTGAAGGATGGTTAGAAGGTTACCTGTTAACAGGTCGTCACGGTTTCTTCGCTAGTTACGAAGCATTTATCCGTGTTGTAGACTCCATGGCTGCACAGCATGCAAAATGGTTAAAAGTCTGCAATCAGCTTTCCTGGAGACAGCCAATTGCTTCCTTAAACTTCATCCTTACATCTAACGTATGGCAGCAGGACCACAACGGATTTACTCATCAGGACCCAGGATTCCTTGACCATATTGCTAACAAGAAAGCAGACGTAGTTCGTATGTATCTTCCACCAGATACCAACTGCTTATTATCCTGCTTCGACCACTGCATCAAGAGTAAAAACTATGTAAATGCTATCGTAGCATCCAAACATCCAAGTTATCAGTGGTTAAGCATGGAACAGGCTGTTAAACACTGCACACAGGGTGTAGGTATCTGGGAATGGGCAAGTAATGACTGTGGTGAAGAACCAGACCTTGTTATGGCTTGCTGTGGTGATACACCAACACTTGAAACAATGGCAGCTGTTACTATCTTACGTGATGAACTTCCAGAACTGAAGATTCGTGTTGTCAACGTAGTTGACTTATTCAAACTGGAATCTAACCACAAACATCCTCATGGATTAAGTGACAGCGAATACAATGCACTGTTTACAACAGACAAACCGGTTATCTTCGCATTCCACGGTTACCCAACTCTGATTCATGAGTTAACTTATCGTCGTGACAACCAGAACGTATCTGTTCATGGTTACCAGGAAGAAGGTACTATCACAACTCCATTCGATATGAGAGTTCAGAACGAAATTGACCGTTTCAACCTTGTAAAAGATGCTATTATGCACCTTCCACAGTTAGGAAACCGCGGTTCTTACCTGATTCAGAAAATGAACGACAAACTGGTAGAACACAAACAGTACATCGCAGAATACGGACAGGATATCGAAGAAGTTCGTAACTGGGAATGGCATACACCAGAAAATAAATAATTAACGTTTTCTATGATACAAATTTCTCTATAAAGTAAAAAACCCCCTGAACTGTTATCTGACCTCCAACAGTTCAGGGGTTTTTATTATTCTCTATAATAGTAGACACTTAATAGAAATATACACATCGTGGATAGACCGCGTAATATCGAATTATAACAATGATTTCTATTATCAACCAAGAGATTACAGTGAACTACTCGACTGCAAGTAACCGAGCTTCTTGCTTCAATCACTACTGCTATGCAAATACAAAAATGGTATCCTCATAGTCTTACATAATGTCCACAAGCGTTTGGTTTGGCTAGTTCCTAGCCTACCTTTATGAGAAAGATTTACGATACTGATTTCAGTATGCGCAGACCTTCCTTTTTGATATTGATTGCAGCATTTTGATCACGACCAAACATACCGTAATCATTATCCATCGTAGCTTTGCCATTACCGAAGCCTTTATTTGACATGCTCTTCATATTTAGACTTTCCACACATACAACATCATACTGATTGGCTATCTCAGTCGACAATTTATGCAGATTGTCCAGCCTTTGATTTGCGATACGTCTATGAATTCTATTTACCTTTTGTAATTGTTTTAAGTAATTGGCAGATTTCTCTTCCTTCTTTTTAGAGCCTTGCATACGGGAAAGTCTTTTCTGTGCCTTCGCAAGTTTTTTATGACTTTCACGATAATATTTGTGATTGGTTCCTTTGTTGCCATTGTTGTCCACATACAAACCGTCTGAAGCGTAGTCCAGTCCAATGGCATTTGTCTTATCCGCTACATAAGCAGATACCTGACATTCAAATTCAAAAAGCACAGAAACATAGTATTTTCCATCACTGTTCTGTGATATTGTAGCAGATTTAATAAGCCAACTAGTTTCCGGTTGTCTGTGAATTTTTGCTTTTATCTTACGAATTTTGGAAATCCATTTTTTCTTTTTCGAGTTTTACTAAAACGACTGCGAAAAGCACTTTGCAGATTCATCTGCGCATTTGCAAGGGCTAAAGAATCTGCTTCTTTCAGGTATGGATATTCTTTCTTGTATTTCGCAGGTGTTACAGCTACAAATTTTCCGGTTGCTTGATAGCTTTCCATTTTATCCGCAAGCATAAGATTATAGACCTTACGACAACAGCCAAATGTTTTTGCAAATAGAACCGCCTGTTCCCTTGTTGGATAAATTCGATACTTGATTGCTTTATTCATAGCCGACTTTTACCTTTCTATTTTTTTACAGTATACCATAATTTTCAGACAAGAAAGCGGGAATTCTTAAAAATAATGATTTTCTATATACAAAAAAAGAACCCTTTCGGATTCTTCTTCATGTTCTTATTAAACATGTACCTTCAAAACTACATATACAAAACCGAAACCATGCAGACACTTGCCGCTCCACTGATTTCTCAGCTTCTGGTCAAGCCCTCGACCGATTAGTAGCAGTCA
>JAIIAN010000126.1 GCA_022717655.1 Bacillota bacterium
ATGAAAAAATGAAAATGAAAGGAGAAAGAAAATATGGAAATAGGTAAAAAACTAAAGGAGGCACGTTTAAATAGGGGGTTGACTCAAGAAGTCATTGCTGAAAAACTAAATGTTTCTCGTCAAACAATATCCAATTGGGAAAATGAAAAATCTTATCCTGATATTATAAGTGTCATTGAGTTAAGCAACCTTTATTCCATAAGTCTTGATGATTTATTGAAAGGGGACGATGAAATGATGGAACATTTACAAGAAAGCACAAACGTTGTTAAAAGTAATCAAAAACTATTGAGAGCGATTATCTTAAATATTATTGTGGTAATTTTATTGGTTACACTAGGAATGTTTTTACCAAGTAAAAGTTATTATTTAGTGATGATCTTTTGTCTTGCTATCGTGAGTTCATCATTGTTGCTTTATCAAATGATTAAACGTATTTAAGGAGGAACGGATCATGGAAGTGAAAAGTATTTTAGCGATTATATGTGCGGCTATTGCACTTGTTGGGGGAATTGAAACAGTTTATCAAATTTATCAATTAACGGTGATTGATGCCACAATTCGTGGTTTAAAACATCCTAAACTATGGGGATTACTCGCAAGTAATGGAAATAATTCAAGTGGTTTATTACTTTATTTGATAGGAAGAAGAAACTATCCTATAAATTCTATTGATTCTAATCAAAAAACAAAAATGATTCAAAGAAAAAAAGCAGCAGGAATCTCTTTATGTTTTATGGTTGTAGGAATCCTTGGGTTGATTTTAAGTATAAGTTTATAATTTATAATTTCTAGCACTTACATATTGTTATCGCAGTGTGGATTTTGTCTAACTTCATAGGGTGTCGTAAGTGCCTATTTATGGGCGTTTCCCGGATTTTATGATTTTATCTTAACTCGTCAGAACTCGTCATTTTATAAAAAATTGGTGTCAAAATTGGTGTCAATCAGCAGAGAGATACCTTTTTTGCCACAGTATATCAGTATCACAAATTGTAAAATTGAATATCGCAAGTAGATTATGGAACGCTTAAACAGACGTTCCTTTTCTACTCTCAAAAGCTGTACAAAATGAGGGTTACATTAGGGCGGAAGCCCTGCCCAGTGAGAATAAAGAGCACTATAAATGTGGTCGTTATATTTACTTTGGCTAGAAACTGGATATTAAATAGCTCTGGGCGAAACTGGCTATCAGGAATGTTGCCAACATTTCCGGCAGAGCCAAGCATTATTTCAAACGATAATACGAGGCATTAGCAAAAGAGGTGATTTTAAATTATTTTAAGGAAATACAAAAACTAAATAGCAATATCAAGAATGATTATATAAGCATTAATATCTTTTAGTTCTAAGACAAAAATCAAATATATTTAAGTTGTCGGGTTACTAAAATATAGATATAATTATTGTAAAAACATAGGGGTGATTTTTGTGCATAAAGATTCTACAAGTGCCATGGGATTTCGTTTTGAGAAAATTGTTGCAAATATATTTGATAGTTACAACTTTACAACTACGTTAACCTCATGGAATCATGATAGCGGATATGATATATTAGCAAATATAAACAACATGAATTATATAGTTGAAGTAAAATTTTCACGTACTAATCGAATGCCTAGTTCAACTTTAGTTGATACTGCCTGTCGGTTAAAAGTAATTAGCCACAGTAAAGGAGACATATTAAATCCCTGTACACCTATTTTAGTTGTTGGGGCAAAGATCATTCCCGATCTTCGTAAAAGAATAGAAGATATCGGGGTGATTGTTCTTGATATACAGAATCTTTTATTTCTCGTACGAGATAATGAAACTCTTAAGAGTGAATTGTTATCAATACTTGATTTTTCTGTTAATGACCTTTTACCGGACGAACCGAAGACACAAATATTTAAACAGCAACAGGAATTTGTCACGCCACCTAAAACAAAGGGTGAACTTTTAAAAGAACGTGTATCTAGTTGGGAAAATTCTATTGGTAACACGGCATATGAGGATTTATGTTTTGAAACTTTAAACTATTTATTTGATGATGAACTATCTTTATGGCATAGACAACAGACTTCAAATGCAGAATTATACAGATTCGATTTAATCTGCAAAATAAAGGATGGCGATGTAAGCGGTTTATGGACTACCATATTGCAATGTTTTAATAGCAAGTACATTATTTTTGAATTTAAGAATTATAGCGAAAAAATCACTCAAAAAGAGATATACACTACAGATAAATACCTATACTTAAAAGCTTTAAGGGGAGTTGCAATCCTTGTTTCTTGTAAAGGTGCTTCTACAAATGCCAACAAAGCAATTAGAGGTACTTTGCGAGAAAATGGGAAATTAATTTTAAGTGTTAGCAATACAGATCTTCTTAAAATGATTGATATAAAAATAAATAAAGGAATCCCTGCTGACTACCTATATCAAAAATTTGATGAATTACTTATTGATTTGGAAAAATAAAATAATTATTATTGGGAAAAGCTCTTTAAAAAGTTCGATTATCCCATAAAATATTGTATTTATCGCATTTTTTACGGACTTCAAATCTTAAATATACCACGAATTTATTACAAACGAGCAAACCTTAACTCGATACGAAATTCCAGCTATGATAGATATGGTATAGTACATCAGTATTGAAAATCTAAAAATTGAATATCGCAAGTAGATTATGGAACGCCCAGACAGGTGTTCCTTTTCTATTTCCAGCCGTTCAGAAATGGACGGCTTTTTCTATATCCAAACGAAAGGAGAATTTTAAAAGCTATGAAAAAGATATTGAAGCGATTAGCCACGGGCTTCCTTGCCTTTGCGACTATCGTTACCGCTTTGCCGACAACGGCAGTCCACGCTTCCGAGAAGCAATACTGGACAGAAAGTGCCGAGCGTGTCGGTATCGTTGAAAAAGTGATGAATGACGGTTCTATCGGTTCGACATTCAACGAGGGACACATGACCGTTGAGGGCGAGGACGCTTTCTGCGTGGATATTAACACTAACTTCCGCAACGGCTACAAGACCAGAGCCGACACAAGCACACGCATGAGCTACGACCAGATTTCAGATGTTGCCCTCTCAATCGAGTATGTCAATCAGTATGTGCAGAGCCACAGCGGATTGAGCAGTCAGCATATTTACCTTTTGAAACAGTGCGTCGTATGGCAGAGATTGAGTGTTCATCTGGGCTGGCAATGCGATAACGTCAGAGCTTCCTATGATGAAATCCCAAAAGCGATACAGGACGAGGTGTACGCTGGTGCGAAAGCCTTTGCCAGCGAGAACAAGGGACGCTATGAATGTGGCGGTTATATCTACTCTGGCGAGGGACAGGACATTGGACAGTTCTGGGCGAAACTTGCCGTAGGAAATGCCACCCTTAAAAAGACTTCCAGTAATGCCAGCATTACCGACGGGAACGGGCTTTACTCTATCGCTGGTGCGACTTATGGTGTCTATTCTGATAAGGGCTGCACAAAACAGCTTGCCACACTTACGACTGATAACAACGGGAACACTGATACCGTGGAAGTAAAGGCTGGTACAGTCTACATCAAAGAGCTTTCCGCTCCTGCTGGCTATAAGGTAGACAGCACTGTCTATTCCTTAAATGTAGAAGCTGGCAAGACAGCGACCTTGAACGTATCCGATACGCCAAAGGTCACAGATACCCTTATCGAGCTTTTCAAGATTGACATGGAAACACAGAAAGACGCTCCACAGGGCGACGCTTCCCTAGAGGGTGCGGAGTTCACATGGAAATTCTATGCGGGACACTATACCGCTGACAATCTCCCCAGCGAGCCTACCAAAACATGGGTGACAAAGACAATCGCTGAAAAGGACAGCGACGGCACTATCCATTATGTTTCCCGCCTTTCTGATGAATACAAGGTATCTGGGGACAGCTTCTATACACAGGACGGAAAGAACGTGCTTCCTTTAGGAACGCTGACCGTTGAGGAAACGAAAGCTCCTAACGGCTATCTTCTTGACGGTGCGTATATGCAGGCAAACGGTAGCGAAGAACAGATTAAAGGAATGTACCTTACACAGATTACCGAGGACGGCGATATTGCCGTACTGTCTGGAAGCAATCAGTTTTCCGTATCAGATGAGGTTATCCGTGGCGATGTGAAAATCCAGAAAAGAGATTTAGAAACCAGCGATACCAAAGGTCAAGGAAGTGCGACCTTGAAAGACGCTGAATTTGAAATCATTTCCCTTAATGACAATGCCGTACTTGTCGAGGGAAAACTTTACAGCAAGAATGAAGTGGTAAAGACAATCCTTACCGACATTGAGGGCGTGGCTTCTACTTCTGCCGATTTACTTCCTTACGGAAAATACCGTATCGAGGAAAGCAAAGCACCAGAGGGCTATCTGACGAACGGTGCAGAACCGATTGAATTTGAAATCACAGAGGACGGAAAAATCGTTGACCTTACAGGGACAGACACATCAATCTACAATCAAGTGAAGCGTGGCGACCTAGAGGGTGTCAAGATTGGTGCTGGCACACACCAGCGTCTTGCGGGAGTGACCTTTAGGATCACAAGCAAGACGACAGGAGAAAGCCACATCATTGTAACCGACGATAACGGGCAATTCTCCACTTCTGCGGATTGGGCTTCCCATAAGCACGATACCAACGAGGGAAAAGACAGCGAGGACGGCGTGTGGTTCGGAACTTCTGAACCTGACGACACAAAGGGAGCTTTGCTTTATGATACCTACATCATTGAGGAATTACGCTGTGAGAGCAACAAAGGCTTTGAGCTTATCCCGCCGTTTGAAATCGTGGTGTCCAGAAACAATGTGACCGTTGACTTAGAGACACTCACTGATGAATACGAGAAAGAAATCACTATCCATACCACAGCCACAGGCAAGGACGGCGAGAAGTCTATCATAGCTGGCAAAGAGGTAACAATCATTGACACAGTTACGCTTGACGGGCTGGAAAAAGGCACAAAATATCAGCTTAAAGGCTGGCAGATGTTGAAAGAGGAAAACGCCGAGCTTCTTATCGACGGACAGCGTGTAGAAAGTGATTACACATTCACAGCCGACAGCGGAGAAATGAAGATTGAAATGGAATATACGTTCAACGCTTCTTCTCTGGGCGGTCAGAACCTTGTAACCTTTGAGGAACTTTACGACCTTTCCAATGAGGACGAGCCTGTAAAGGTGACAGAACACAAGGACATTGACGACGAGGGACAGACGGTGCTTATCACAGAGCGTATCATCTCTATCCATACCACAGCGACCAGCGAGGACAGAAAGAAAGAGATTGAAGCAGGAAAAGACGTGACAATCATTGATACCGTTACCCTTGACGGATTGGAAATCGGCACAAAGTATCAGCTTGTAGGCTGGCAGATGATTAAGGACGAAAACGCCGAGCTTATCATAGGTGGTGAGCGTGTCGAGAATGACTATACCTTTACTGCCGACAGTGAAAGCATGGAAGTCCAGATTGCCTTTACATTCGACGCTTCCGAGCTGGGCGGGAAAGAGCTTGTGACCTTTGAGGAATTATACGATTTGAGCAATCCAGACGAACCGACAAAGGTTACAGAGCATAAGGACATTGAGGACGACGGGCAGACGGTGACAATCACAGAAGTACCAGAAACGCCAGAAGAACCAACAGAGCCAGAACAGCCGACCACACCAGATACACCGAGCAAGACAACGGACGCTCCAAAGACAGGTGATAATACAAATATTGCCTTATTCTTAGGGCTTCTTGTTCTTTCTGGTACAGGCGTGGCAGGAACATACTTCTTCAAGCGTAGACGCTCATAATCGGGCGGTCTGCTTATGATGAAGAAATCCCGTTCCCCGCCGTATGGATTTGTAACAGGAAATAAAAATCTAAACTGTTACTTTTCTGTTCTTCTGCTTGCAGATCAACAGAAAAGAACAGTCCACTAGGGGCGTGGGGAGTGTAGCTCCCCACATATCAATCACAGAAAGAAATGAGGTATGAACACATGAAATTAAAATATATCGTGCCTGACATGGCACAGACTTTTGGAAATTTGGAGTTTGCAGGAGAAAATGACGTGGAGCAACAGCGTGTCAATGGTCGCTTTGTTCCCGTGACAAGAAGCTATAACCTGTATTCCGACATTCAGAGAGCCGACGACATTATCGTGGTGCTTCCCGCAAAGGCTGGTGAAAAGCGTTTCAAGTATGAGCAAAAAGTAAAGCTCGTCAATCCAAAGATTACCGCCGAGGGAAAGAATGTGCGAGGTCGTGGCTACACCAACTATATTTTAAACTCTGACGATATGCTTCCAGTCGAGGAAAGCAAGTAAAGGGGGATAACAGATTATGAGATTAGCAAATGGAATTGTATTAGATAAGAAAAAGACGTTTGGAGTGCTGAAATTCTCTGCCCTTAGACATGAGGTGCGTGTAGAGAATGAGGACGGGACGACCACCGAGGAAATCAAGAGAAGAACCTATGATTTGAAGTGCAGTCAGCAGGAACGCACGATACAGGTATCTATTCCAGCGGAAATCCCTGTCAAGGACTATCCGTACAATGCCGAGGTGGAGCTTATCAATCCCGTTGCCGACACAGTAGCTAACGCCAACTACCGAGGGGCAGATGTGGAATGGTACATCAAGGCAGACGACATTGTGCTGAAAAACAAGAAAACTTCGTTAACAGGAAGTACACATAACCTTAATCAACAAGGACAGACTAAGAAATAAAACCATATCATAGAAATAGTATTGTAGGAGATATGTAGGAATGTTATAATTAATTACAGAAAAAACGGACAAATAGGAAAGTGTTAATGTACTAATACTTTATCTGCTATAAAGGAGGGAGGATTATGTGGGTAAGAAATAAGTACACCGGACCAGGTGGCGGAATGTATACCGGGCCAGGTGGCGGAATGTATACTGGACCAGGTGGTGGGATGTACACCGGACCAGGTGGCGGAATGTATACTGGACCAGGTGGTGGAATGTATAACGGACCAGGTGGTGGATTATATACTGGACCGGGTGGCGGATTATACACCGGACCGGGTGGTGGATTGTATACCGGGCCAGGTGGTGGAATGTATACCGGACCGGGTGGCGGATTATATACCGGACCAGGCGGTGGAATGTACACCGGACCTGATTCAAATCCATATATGAGTAATATTCCACCATGGCATATTTTTGTAAAAGAATTGGAAAAAAGAGGATATACTACAGAAGCAAATCTAATAAAGAAATATCTTTAGATAATATATTAGAATATTAATTGTATCTGTAATTCTATATTTAAATTTTAAGCGGTTAGTCTTTACGATTGACCGCTTTTTCCATATCCAGAAAGAGGTATTTATGAACCTATACAAATACAAAGGAAAGCGTATCAGAGCCAGCGACAAGAACCTTGTGTACCGCTTCTGTGTAAGTACGCTCCTGTTCCTGTTTGTGGCGGTTCTCTTGTTACTGAACATGGGACAACTCATGCGTGCCGATTGGGAGCAATTCAGCCTGCTTGATAATGGCATTACGCTTTCCACATACAACTATATAACCGTAGGGATAGCGACTGGTGTTTGTGCATTGATCGCTTTTCTTTATTATCGCTTCTTCCATGACAGCTTCAAGAAGCTATTACACCGTCAAAAGCTGGCACGCATGATACTGGACAATAAGTGGTATGAAGCCCAGACCATACAGGACAGCGGGTTCTTCACTGACCTGCAGAGCAGATCAAGGGAAAAAATCGTCTGGTTTCCTAAAATCTATTATCAAATGGACACGGGACTGCTCCATATCCGCTGTGAAATCTCTATGGAGAAATATCAAGATCAGCTTTTGCGACTGGAAGATAAACTGGAAAGCGGGTTGTACTGTGAGCTGATCGACAAGACGCTCCATGACGGCTATATCGAATACACCCTGCTCTATGACATGATAGCGAACCGTATCACGATTGACGAGGTAAAGGCTGAAAACGGGGGCTTGCGTCTGATGAAGAACCTTACATGGGAATACGACGCACTCCCTCATGCCCTTATCTGTGGCGGGATTGGCGGTGGAAAGACTTATTTTCTGCTGACAATCATTGAAGCTCTCTTGCAGACGAACGCACAGCTATTCATCTTAGACCCTAAGAACGCTGATCTTGTGGACTTGGGTACGGTCATGGATAACGTGTATCACACCAAAGAAGATATGATAGAGTGTGTCAATGCGTTCTATGAGGGCATGGTAGCAAGGTGCGAGGAAATGAAACAGCACCCAGACTATAAGACGGGTGAGAACTATGCCTATCTGGGTTTACCGCCCTGCTTCCTTATCTTTGATGAGTATGTGGCGTTCTTGGAAATGCTGGGGACAAAGGAAAGCATGAGTCTTTTAAGCCAGCTAAAGAAAATCGTCATGCTTGGCAGACAGGCGGGTTATTTCCTTATTGTTGCCTGCCAGCGTCCCGACGCAAAGTATTTCAGTGACGGGATCAGAGATAATTTCAACTTCCGTGTGGGCTTGGGTCGTATCAGTGAGCTAGGCTACGGTATGCTCTTTGGAAGCGACGTAAAGAAACTGATGTTAGTATAAAAATTGTACAAGTTAAATAGAAGAATTAAACATCATTTGGTACAATGTCATAAGTAAAAAAAGAAATGGAGAAAGACTATGACAA
>JAIIAN010000127.1 GCA_022717655.1 Bacillota bacterium
AAATAATGATGAAGATGGAATTGCAGAGGTCATTGAAAAATTCTTTTTGAATTAAAGAATTGATTCTATATACTTTTGGAAGTAGTAAAGGTATACTTGAAAATTTTTTTGAATGTAAAAGAGAAAGGAAAAACGAATGTCGTTACATTTTGTGTTTGGCGCATCAGGTGCGGGAAAGTCTTATTATATTTATCAGAAAATCATACAGGAATCCATTCAGAATCCGAAGAAACAGTATCTGGTATTAGTACCGGAGCAGTTTACGATGCAGACACAGAAAGAGCTGGTCCGGATGCATCCAAGAAAAGGAATTTTAAATATTGATGTCTTAAGTTTTGAACGTCTTGCCTTTCGAGTATTGGAGGAAACAGGCTATCTGTGCGAGGATGTGTTAGAAGAGACCGGAAAGAGTCTGGTTATCCGAAAAGTGGCACAGAATCATAAGCGGGAATTAAGTGTACTTGGCGAAAAAATGAAACGGCAGGGTTATATCTCTGAAATGAAATCCATGGTATCTGAGCTTCGGCAGTATGAAGTCTCAAAAGAAGACATGGAAAAAATGCTGGAGTGTGCAAAGGACAAGCCGGAACTTTACTATAAATTAAAGGATATTGCAGTGCTTTATGACGGTTTTTTTGAGTATCTGGAAGGAAAAGCAATTACAAGAGAAGAAGTACTGGAAGTGCTTGGAAGTATAGCCGGAAAGTCGAAAAAATTAAAAGAGAGCATACTGGTCCTGGATGGTTATACCGGATTTACACCGATTCAGCAAAATGTACTGGAGAAGATTTTACCCCTTTGCGAAGAGATGTATGTGACGGTTACAATCGGGGAAGGGGAACGTCCTTATGTGCAGAGTGATGCGACGAATCTGTTTTATTTAAGTAAGCAGACGGTGAGTAGATTATGCCAGACAGCGTCAAGAGTCGGCTGTCCGGTGGACGATGTGAAAATCAAAGGAAATGCAAGGTTTTTCCATCAGCCGGCACTGGCATTTTTAGAGCAGAATCTATTTCGTTCCAAAAGAAGCTGTTATACCGAAAGACAGGATTCGATACGGATTCTAGAATGTGCCAATCCAAAAGAAGAAATGGAATATGTTTCCGGAATGATACACCGGATGGTGCGTCAAAAGAAGATGCGCTGGAGAGATTTTGCAGTCATTACGGCAGACATGGATGTTTATGCAGACTATGCAAAGAAGATGCTGGAACGTTATGAAATTCCGTGTTTTATCGATGAAAAACAGACGGTGCTTATGAATCCATTTATCGAATTTCTGCGTGCCTGTCTTGATATGCTGATAGAAAATTATAGTTATGAAAGTGTCTTTCGTTTTCTTCGATGCGGGCTTTTAGATTTAACAGAAGAAGAGATGGACATCTTAGAAAACTACATGCTTGGAATGGGAATTAAGAGCTGGAAGAAGTGGCAGAAAGAGTGGACACTGGCTTATCGTGGAGAAAATCCCGAGGAAGTTGTAAGAATTGAAGCACTTCGAGTGCGTCTGATGGAGCTTTTTGAAGGATTTACTTTGCGTATGAAAGTGCGAAAAGCGACGGTATCGGAGCGTGTGCGTGCCTTTTATGAGTTTATTGTCTCATGCAGGATTCAGCAGAAATTAAAAAAGAGTGAACAGTATTTTGAAGCGCATGGAGAGATGGCAAAAGCGAAAGAATACAGCCAGATTTATGCCATTGTGATGGATTTGTTCGATAAAATGGTGCAGGTATTGGGGGAAGAAAGTGTCAGTTTAAGAGAGTTTAAAGAACTCTTAGAGGCAGGACTTTCCGAGGCAAAAGTGGGAATTATTCCTCCAAGTACAGACCAGGTACTGGTTGGAGATATGGAGCGAACCCGTTTAAAAGACATTCAGATTCTATTTTTTGTCGGAGTTAATGATGGGAAAATTCCAAGAGAAGATGGTGGTGGAAAAATTTTATCAGAATTAAACCGTGAAGATTTGAAACTGTCTGAAGTAGCGCTTGCGCCAACTGCAAAAGAAAATCTGTATACACAGAAATTTTATCTGTATTTGAATCTGACGAAACCATCAAAGCAGTTATTCCTCTCTTACAGCAAGCAGAGTGCAGATGGAGAGGCAATGCTTCCCTCTTTTTTAATTGGAAATTTAAGAAAGATGTTTGCGGATTTGCCGGTGGAAAAAGTCAGACAAAATGACAGCTTTGCATTTGAAAAGACCGAGCAGGCATTTACATATCTTGCGAAAGGGTTTCAAACTATTCGAAAAGAGCTGCCGTCTAAACATTGGCAGGAATTATTTTTGTGGTTTGCTTCACAGGAAGAATGGCAGGAGAGAGTAAAAGGTCTGATGGAGAGTGCATTTCCAAAGGAGACGGTGGATAATATCGGAAGAAGTGTAGCAAAGGCACTTTATGGACAGGTATTGGAAAACAGCGCAACCAGACTGGAACTTTTTGCAAAGTGTGCCTGTGCGCATTTTCTCTCTTACGGGCTGGAATTAAAAGAACGTACTGCCTATGAATTTAATGCAATGGATATGGGAAATGTGCTTCATTCTGGATTGGAACGCTTTGCAAGACACATCAAAGAACAGGGTGTGGAATGGGATGAAATCAGTCTTGAAGAGATGGAAAAACTCGCAGATTCCTGTGTGGAAGAAGCCGTTGATTCCTATGGGAATACCGTGCTTCAAAGTGATGCAAGAAATGCTTATATGGTCAATCGTGTCAAACGAATGATGCGAAGAACGGTTTGGGCACTTGCGAAACAGATGGAACAGGGCGAATTTAAACCGAGTCGGTTTGAGGTTTCCTTTGCGATGGCAGATTCGTTAGAAAGTGTCAATATTGCGCTTTCAGAAGAGGAGACAATGAAATTAAAAGGCAGGATTGACCGTGTGGATGTGTGTGAAGATTCTGAAAATGTCTATGTAAAAGTCATTGACTATAAATCAGGAAATACCGCATTTGATTTAGTGGCACTGTATCACGGGCTTCAGCTTCAGCTTGTGCTGTATTTAAATGCGGCAATGGAACTGGAACAAAGAACTCATCCGGATAAAAACGTACTTCCGGCAGGGATTTTTTATTATAATATCAAAGACCCGATTGTGGACTGTGTAGAAAAGGAATCAGAGGAAGCTTTAAATCAGAGACTGTTAAAGCAACTCAGAATGAATGGACTGGCATCTGCCGACCCGGAGATTTTAAAACGTCTGGACAAGGGACTCGAAGAGAAAGGAGCATCTTCAAACAGTATTCCGGTTTCGATTAACAAAAGCGGAGGACTTTCTAAGACTTCAAGTGCGGTAGATGAGGAACATTTTGAACTGGTTTCAGGCTATGTCAAACATAAGATACAGGAAATCGGACAGCGTATTTTAAAGGGAGAAGCGTCGGTTTCACCGTATGAGATGGGACAAAGAAATGCCTGTCAGTATTGCCCATATCAAGGTGCCTGTGGGTTTGATGAGAAGAAAGAAGGATGTGGATACCGCAGACTGGCGCAGGTAAAAAGTGAGGAAATCTGGAAAGGCATGGAAGAACAGATGCAGCAGAGCGAAAAAGCAGAAAATGAAAAGGGGGAAAAGAAATAAATGGAAATGAAATGGACCCCAGAACAGCAGAAAGTCATAGAGACGAGAAATGCAAATGTATTAGTCAGTGCGGCAGCAGGAAGTGGAAAGACGGCGGTGCTTGTGGCAAGAATCCTTTCAATGATTACAGATTTGGAGCATCCGGTTTCGATTGATGAACTTTTGATTGTGACCTTTACAAGAGCGGCAGCAGGAGAGATGAGAGAGCGAATCCGCCTTGCGATAGAAGCTCGAATCGAGGAGGAAGAGAAGCAGGAGGACAGTCCGAAAAAAGAGCAGATGTTAGAGCATTTAAGAAAGCAGAATACCCTGCTTCATCATGCACTGATTACAACGATTGATAGCTTTTGTGCGTATATTGTGCGGAATTATTTTCATTTAATTGACTTAGACCCATCTTTTCGTGTGGGTGAAGAAGGGGAACTGCGTATGCTTCAGGGAGATGTGGCAGAGCGGATTTTAGGTGAAGCTTATGAAGAGGGAAGTGAAGAATTTCATGAGTTTGTAGAGGCATTTTCCACAGAGCGTTCCGATGATGGGTTGGTGGAGTTGATACGCAGATTGTATACCTTTTCAACGAGTTATCCCTATCCAAAAGAATGGCTGGTATCCTGTAAAGATGCATATCAGATTTCATCTGTAAAAGAGGTGGAAGAAGCATCGTGGATGCAGTTGTTAAAGTCCGATATCGAAAAAAATCTGGAAGAAATCCGTATGCTTGCAGAAGCAGGAATTGCACTGTGTTGGCAGGAAGATGGACCATATCTTTACGAAGAAGCCTTAAGTCAGGATTTAAAAACGGTGAAACAGCTGTTAGAAGCAGACAGCTTTGAAGCACAGCAGGAGGTTTTTTCCCATCTTTCTTATGCAAGATTATCGGGCAAAAAAATGCCGGAAGCATCGGAAAACAAAAAAGAACTGGTAAAAAATTATCGAAATCAAATCAAAGACGGTTTAAATGAAATCAAAGAACAGTACTTTGGTGTGCCGTTTGAAACAGCAGCTAAATATTTGCAGGAAGCCGGAGGACCGGTTGGGGTTTTGATTGATTTAACCCTTCGTTTTTCAGAGGCGTTTGCGGAGAAAAAACGGGAAAAGAATCTGCTTGATTATTCGGATTTGGAACACTTTGCACTGGAAATTTTGATTCATCATACGGAAAATGGGGATGAGCGAAGTGAGGCAGCGAAGGAACTTTCTGCCCATTTTTATGAGGTTTTAATTGATGAATATCAGGATAGCAATCTGGTACAGGAAAAATTGTTGACTGCGGTATCAAGGATGGAAGAGGGACAAAATAACATCTTTATGGTAGGAGATGTGAAGCAGAGTATTTATCGTTTCCGCCTTGCAAGACCGGATTTATTTATGGAAAAATATCATTCTTATTCGCAGGAAACCGGAGATAAAGTACGAATTGACCTGCATAAAAATTTCCGAAGCAGAGAGGAAGTTCTAGCAGGAATCAACTTTATCTTTTACCAGATTATGGGAGAGAGTCTGGGCGGAGTGGAGTACGACGAAGATGCGGCACTCTATGCCGGAGCGGTGTTTGAAGAAAACAGTGAGCCGGTGTCAAGGGAGACGGAACTATTGCTGGTGGAAAGCGATGAATCCGAATGGAAACAGATGGAAACCGAAGAAAATATACAGGAACTCGAAGCGAGACTTGTGGCAGATAAAATTCAGGAAATCGTTGGAAAGTTTCAGGTTGTCGATAAGGAAAATGGCGGTTATAGAAAAGCCGAGTACAGCGATATTGTGATTTTACTGCGCACGATGAATGGCTGGGCGGAAAATTTTAAAAAGATTCTCGAGAGTCGTGGAATTCCTGCAAGTGTAACGACAAAGACTGGATATTTTTCAGCGCAGGAAGTCGTAACGGTCTTAAATTACCTTCGGATTTTGGATAATCCGCTTCAGGATATTCCATTTGCCGGAGTGCTTTTAAATCTGCCGGATGCCTTTACGATGGAAGAACTGGCAAAGATAAAATGTGCCGGAAAAGAAAGTGCAGATGAGACACTTAAATTCTTTGGATGTATGCTTTTGTATGAGAAAACGGACAGAGAGGCAGAAATTCAAAGAAAAATCAGCCGATTTTTAGAACAGTTTTACACACTGCGTGCGAAAGTTGCCTATACGCCAATCCATGAGCTGTTATGGGATATTTATGAGAGTCTTGGTCTGATAGAATATTATATGGCAAATGCGCTTGGAGAACAGAAAAAAGCAAATCTTGAGATGCTTTTTGAGAAGGCAAGAGATTATGAAAAGACAAGCTATCGAGGGCTGTTTAACTTTGTGCGTTACATTGAAAATCTGCAAAAATACCAGATTGATTTTGGAGAAGCAGACATCACGGCGAGTCAGGAAAATACCGTAAAGATTATGAGTATTCATAAAAGCAAAGGGCTTGAGTTTCCGATTGTCTTTGTATCCGGGCTTGGAAAATTGTTTAATCAGCAGGATGCCAGAGCGTCACTTGTGATTCATCCGGATTTGGGAATCGGTGCAGACTGGATTGATACAAAACGTAGAACAAAAGCACCGACGTTATTAAAGAAAGCCGTTCAGCGTCAGATTCAGCTTGAAAATCTGGGAGAAGAACTGCGTGTGCTTTATGTAGCTTTGACCAGAGCAAAAGAAAAATTATATTTGACTGGGGCAGTCAGCAAGTTAGAAAAACGGCTCGAAGGACTTGAGATGGTAAAAAATGAAGAAGAGACACGTCTGTCTTATGGAAAACTTGTGAAAGCAAGAACGTATCTGGAATGGATTTTTCCGGCACTTGCAAGACACGGCTGTATGGACGGACTCTATCAGCAATATGAATATTCCTGCCCTGTGAGCCATCCGTTGCATGAAGAAAATGCTCCGTTTTTGATTACTGTAAAATCACCGGTTGAGTTTGTTTTAAGTGAGGCAAAAGAGCGAAGTGAGCAGTTAATCAAAGAACAGGAATTGATTGCAGGAATGGAGAGTGCATCTTCAGATGAGCGGATAAGAAAAGAAATACAGGAACAGTTTTTGTGGGAATATCCGTGGCAAAAAGAAGCCGAAGTTCCGGCGAAAGTAACGGTTTCGGAAGTGAAACGGATGCAGTTTGAAGATGAAGAAAGTGTTTCCTTTGAAGAGAGTGCTTCTTTTATGGACCAGCTTCTTGGAGAAGAACTGCTTGCAGAGGAAAATTTGGAAGAAGAATTGCCGGAAATTGAGCCGTATATTCCGGCATTTATGCAGGAAGAAGGCGAGGTTTTAGTCGGGGCAGACCGTGGAAATGCGTATCATAAGGTACTGCAGTGGCTGGATTTTACCGATACGGATACCAAAACGGCAGTAAAAAATCAGCTTGCAAAACTTAGAGAAGAACAAAAAATAGATGAATCGGTTTATGTGACAGTAAAATCCGAAAAGATTTTTGCACTGGCTAATTCGAGAATTGGAAAACGAATGAAACAGGCGCAAAGCGAGGGATGCTTATTCCGTGAACAGCCCTTTGTGATTGAAGTTTTGGCTTCAGATATCTTAAAAACAGAGAGCGGAGAAGAGACGATGCTGGTACAGGGAATCATCGATGCATTTTTTGAAGAAAACGGAAAGATTGTTTTATTAGACTATAAAACGGACTATGTGGAACAGCGGGATGGAAGTGACTTGATTGGAAAGTATGGAATCCAACTAAACTATTATCAGAAAGCATTGGAGCGGATGTTAGAAAAACCGGTGGAAGAAAAATATATTTATTCCGTGAATCTGGAGCGGGCGTTTGCGGTAGAATAGAGAGAATGGAAGGTTTTTGAGAAGAAGAGAAAACCTTCCATTTTTTTGTTTTATAAAATCTTAAGATTTCTTTTGTATAATATTATTGACAAAACTATATTATATAACGTATAGTATTGTACAAGAAATAACTTCACAAAAAAAGAGGTGAATATAGATATGGTTTTTAATACGGGTGCAGCATTACTGGATGCGATTGTACTTGCTGTTGTCTCAAAGGAAGCCGAGGGGACGTATGGATATAAGATTACCCAAGATGTACGGCAGGTGCTTGAGATTTCAGAGTCTACGTTATATCCGGTTTTGCGAAGGCTGTTAAAGGATGACTGTCTGGAAACTTATGACCAGGAATTTGGAGGCAGGAACCGCAGGTATTACAAGGTAACAGAAAAAGGAATGGCACAGTTGAATTTGTATAAAGAAGAATGGAAAACGTATTCGGGAAAGATTAGCGGATTATTTGAGGGAGAGGTGTTGTGAGTATGAACCGAGAGGAATTTTTAAGCCAGTTAGAACGGCTTTTGTATGATATTCCTGCACAGGAGCGGGAAGAGGCATTGGAATATTATAATGGATATTTTGATGATGCCGGAAAAGAGAAAGAAGCAGAGGTGATTCAGGAACTGGGAAGCCCTGGGAAGGTGGCTGCGATTATCAAAGCAGACCTTTCCGGAAATGAAGCGGACTATGAAGAGTATACGGAACAGGGTTATCAGGATGTGCGTTTTGATGAGAAAGATATGCTGAAAGAAACAAATCATTATTATCAGGAAGAAAGCAGATATGGACAGCATACACAGAAAAAACGAAGCGGTCTTACCTGGGGACTTGTGATAGTGCTTGTTATTTTAACTTCTCCAATCTGGGCTGGCGGAGGACTTGGGATCTTAGGTGTTTTATTTGGTTTGATTGTAGGAGTGTTGGGAATTATTGCAGCAATTGGCATTGGAGGTGTCGCACTTTTGATTGCAGGAATTACTGCAATTGTTTTAGCTATCATTCGTTTGATTTCATCCCCGGGAATTTTTTTGATTGTAGCCGGAGGCGGTATGGTAGCAGTTGCGATTGCAATTTTAATTTTGATAATTTTTCTGTGGATAGTTGGAAAAGGGTTTCCGATCGTCTTTCGAGGATGCGTTGATTTTCTTCAGAGAATTTTTTATAAGGGAAGAAAAGGAGGGCAGCGTGTATGAAAAAGTTTACAAAGACAGGTCTGATTCTGTCAGCTGTGATTGGAGTGATTGGAGCAGGATTGTTTTTAGCCGGAATGATAATTGGTCCGGACTGGTCCGTTCTAAAGGAC
>JAIIAN010000520.1 GCA_022717655.1 Bacillota bacterium
ACAGTATCCTGAAATGGCTGTGATTGACTATGTCCACATGGAGGAGATGTACTGGAGAAAAGGCGGATATGCAAGAACTTCGATGGCAATGTCCGATCTTTTGGAGAAGACTTACGTCTGCAACGGAGCGACAAGAAGAGCCTTTATCAATCAGTTTGGACGGAGCGAGGATTCTGTTGAGACACTCTACATCGGTGTCGATCAGAATAAATTTGATCCGAGCAAGACGGAGTACGGAACAATCCGTTCCGAATACAAGATCCCGAATCAGGCAAAAATGGTACTGTTCCCGTGCCGTCTCCACGGTCAGAAGAGACCGTATCTGATGGTTGAGATTGCAAAGCAGGTCATTGCAAAGAGAAACGATATCTACTTTATGGTTGTGGGTGACGGAGATGAGCGCGTTGGCATGCAGAGAAAGATCAACGAATACAACCTGGACAAAAATGTGATTTTTGCGGGCATGCAGGAAGATGTGAGACCGTTTTATAAGGATTCTGATCTGACGTTGATCTGTTCAATCAGAGAGGGACTTTCTCTGACTGCCTATGAGTCCTGCTCGATGATGACTCCGGTTATCACTGCGGATGTTGGAGGTCAGAAAGAACTGATCGATGAGACGGTTGGACGAGTGCTTCCGCTAATGCAGAGAGAAGAAGACATCAAGTGTACGGTTTATTCAGAAGAAGAGGTTAAACAGTATGTGGATGCAATTCTCGAGATTCTCGATGAGAAAAACAAGACTGCCTATGAGCAGATGTGTGAGAATTGCAGAAAAAAAGTCGAAGACAGCTTTGGACTCGATACGATGATTCAGAAGATGGAGAGCGCGATTGAGGACTGCTTTTCAGGGGAGCGCAAAGCAAAGCGAGCAATGCTTTCCACGAGTATGCACGCTCTTCCGTATCTTTCAGAGGATGTGCTGAGTATGTACCTTTCCTATGAGGGAATGTTACAGGAAAATCAAAGAATCTGGTCAGATCGTTGCTGGTTTGAAATGGAACTTCGCCAGACAAGGGAAGAGCTGAACCGTGTGCGGGAGCAGAAGGAATTCTTCGAGAAAGAATGTGACGGAATCTGGCATTCGGCATCATTCGTAATTGGAAGAACGATCACCGCAGTTCCGAGACTTTGCAGAGGCGGTGTGCGCTGTGTGCAGGAGCATGGATTGGGCTATACTCTGAAACATGCGTTACATAAGGTGACAAAATAAGGTGACAAGATCATAGATTTGTAGGCAGAAGAAAAATACATCTGAATAGGTAATAGGTAGACTGGCAATTTGGCTTGAGTTTGAGAGGTACGAGTATGCAGTTTCAAAATATTGTGTCTTTGGGATATAACTGTGAGGTTTCTTTTCGGATTGAAGATTTTACT
>JAIIAN010000521.1 GCA_022717655.1 Bacillota bacterium
GAAGCCGGATGCGGCAAGACCACGGCAGCGAGGCTTTACGAGCGTGAGCATAGCGGTGCCTACTACGTTCTGTGCTCAGAAGACATGAAGCGCAGCGACTTTATCCGCGACATTGCGAAGAAGGTAGGCTTGAGGACAGAGGGCATGACGATAAGAGACATGCTTGACGCGATCATCGGCCAGCTGATACAGACGGAGAACCCGGTGCTGCTGTTTGACGAGGCAGACAAGTTGACGGAACGGGTGTTTCACTACTTCATAGACCTGTATAATAGGCTTGAGGGCAAATGCGGCATCGTGTTTTTCTCGACCTCTTATATCAAGCGCAGGATGAAGATGGGATTGAGATATGACAAGAAGGGCTATAACGAGATACACTCGAGGATCGGCCGGAAGTTCTTTGAGCTGGAGCAGACGAGTGCGAACGACGTTTATGCGATATGCGTGGCGAACGGACTGACCGATAGAAAGAAGATAGCGGAGGTGGTGAAGGACGCAGAGCAGTATGACTTTGACCTGAGGAGAGTGAAGAAGGGCATCCATAGAGTGAAGATGATGGGTGCTTAAGCGAAGAACCATTGAATGGTGTTCAAATAATGTTCAAACGATATGAAAAGAGCGATAAGCGTGAGCGAGCTGCTCGCGATGAAGAAGCAGACCTACAAGCTGAGCGACGAGTGGCGCGATGCGTTTGGTGAGCCAGAGAAGAACGGCGTGTGGTTTGTGTGGGGTCGAAGCGGAAGCGGCAAGACGAGTTTCGTGCTGAAGCTGTGCAAGGAGCTATGCCGATTCGGGCGAGTGGCTTATGACAGTCTGGAGGAAGGTTCGAGCCTGACGATGAAGAATGCCTTTATACGTGCCGGGATGCAGGACGTGGCACGCCGAATGGTGCTGCTGGATGCCGAGAGCATGGAAGAGCTTGACAAGCGACTGGAGAAAAGGAAAAGCCCCGACACGGTGGTGATAGACTCCTACCAGTATACTGGCATGAGCTTTGAGGACTATTTAGCCTTCAAGTCGCGTCATCCGAACAAACTGCTCGTCATCATCAGCCAGGCCGAGGGCACGCGCCCAAAGGGTCGTACAGCGGTGAGCGTGATGTATGATGCGTCTCTGAAAATATGGGTGGGGGGTATAGAGCATTCTCGAAGGGCAGATTTTTCGGTGAGAAGGGGTATTACACGATATGGGCAGAAAGAGCCGAGGAATACTGGAGTAAAGATATAAAGCAATGAATAAAGACATGAACGACTACCGGCAGGGTGACACGATATACATTCTGCTGAAGAAGAGTCAGGCTGAGAGCGTGATGACCGAATGGTTAGAGAGTAGCTGGCAATGTGACCTAAGGGTACACCGCAGCCAGAAGAATAAAG
>JAIIAN010000522.1 GCA_022717655.1 Bacillota bacterium
GAAAAAAATACCAAATGCAACATTTGTGGTAGGAGACTGTGAGAATTTTCCTTTTGAGGATAATTCGTTTGATGCAATTATTTGTTCGATGAGTTTTCATCATTATCCTAATCCACAGGCATTTTTTGATAGTGTGAAGAGATGCCTGCGTCCAAATGGAAGACTGATTTTGCGGGATGTAACCAGTGATAATAAAGTCTTAATATGGCTGATGAATAAATTTGAGATGCCGTTGGCAAACCTGTGTGGTCATGGAGATGTAAAAGTTCCGACAAGAACTGTAGTTACAGAATGTTGTAAAAAAGCAGGATTAAAAGTGGAAAAATTTGAGATACGGAAAGGAATGCGTATGCATTGCGTTGTGAGAAAAGTTTAACCGAATCAAGGAGGCTCTCTGCTTTCATTGCAAATATTCGCTTGATAAGAGATAAATATAAATGTTACAGGATAAAGACGGTAGAAAGCAGGAAAAAATATGGAAAAAATAATAAAAAAGTAAGAAAGGCAGTGAAAGAAGATTGTATGAAACGAAAAAAAACGTGGATGTAACAGGTGTACCAGAAACTATGATTCAGACTTTGTATGCAAGAGCTAAGGAAACAAAAAATTCAAATCCTAAAATCAGGGATGAGATTGCAGTAAAAATTGTAGAGAAGCTGAATTATGATTTCTCTAAGGCGGATAAGGATAAGCCTATGAGATATGGTGTGATTGCAAGAACAATCGTATTAGACCGGATGGTAGAACAATATCTGAAAATGCATCCAAATACAATGGTTATAAATATTGCCTGTGGTCTGGACACGAGATGTTACCGAATGAAGGGAAATTATTTGCGCTGGTATAATTTGGATTTGCCAGAAACAATGAAGATAAGGAATCATTTCCTGCCAGAAAACGGACCGGTTTACCAAATTGCAGAATCTGCAATGGATGCTTCCTATATAAATGATATTAATTATCAGGGAGAGGATGTGCTTGTGATAATTGAAGGACTTACCATGTATTTATGCGAAGAGGATATCAGGCAGATGTTTTCTATCATTGAAAAGGCATTTCAAAAAGTAACGGTAATGGTCGAAACTATGTCACCTTTTGTTGTAAAACATGTAAAGGAAAAATCAATTGAAGGAAGTCACGCCAAATTTACATGGGGAGTTAAGAACGGAACAAAACTGCAGCAGCTTTTACCGAAATTTTCCTGTCAGCAGGAAGTGAGTCTGGTTGAGAGAATGAAAGAACTTAGGCCGATTTATCATATATTAGATAAAATTCCGGCAGTCCGTAATATTTCAAACAAAATAGTAGTCCTAGAAAAATAAGTTGAACGCAGATAAGCAATTAGCGAAGCGGATTGCGAATGTCTGCTTTAC
>JAIIAN010000128.1 GCA_022717655.1 Bacillota bacterium
GTTCCAACCGTACCGATAATGGATAAAATCATCGGCACAGCAGACGCTCCCATTCCTCGAAGTGCTCCTGGAAATAAATCCATTACTCCACACAAGAAATAGGTCACCGTTGTCAACGCTAAAATTTCCATACCACAGCGAATAACCTCCGGGTCTGTCGTATAAATTTTCAGGATTTCTCCGCCAAATGCATAAGCACCGCACCCAAATACCAATGACACTCCCACACTTAGAATAATGCAGTCCACCATAACCCGATCCATTCGTTTTGGTTTATTTACACCATAATTCTGACTTGTAAAACTCATACATGCCTGTGTTACGGCATTGATGGAAGCGTATAAAAATCCGAGAATATTATTGGCCGCTGTGTATCCTGCCATTGCAGTTGAACCAAAGGAATTGACCGAGGACTGCAATAATGCATTGGAAAAATTAATAACCGTACTTTGTACTCCGGCAGGGATTCCCACCTGAAAAATTTGTTTTAAATACTCTTTTTTCATCTTCAATTTTGAAAATCTCAGCTGATAACTTCCTTCTGTTTTATATAAACACAAGAGCACCAAAATACAGGAAATCAGCTGGGAAATCACAGTTGCAATTGCAACACCGGCCACTCCCATATCAAATACAATCACCAAAATCATGTTAAGAACTGCATTTGTTATACCTGAAATAATCAAAAATATTAGCGGACGTTTGGTATCTCCAACTGCTCTTAAAATCGCTGCCCCATAGTTATAGAGCATAAAAAATGGCATGCCTAAGAAATAAATTTTCATATACAGGCTGGACTGGTCAATGACATCTCCCGGTGTTCCCATCAACTCGAGCGCCCCTCTTGAAAATATCAATCCCACAACTGCCATCGCAATTCCGCTGATTAATGCCAGTAAAATCGAAGTGTGTACCGTTTCGGACATCTCTTTTTGCCGCCCTGCTGCATAAAAACGCGCAGCCAGTACATTTGCCCCAAGCGACACTCCGATAAACAGATTTGTAAACACATTGATTAATGCTGTCGTTGAACCAACAGCTGCAAGTGCCGAACTTCCACTAAATCTTCCTACTACAACGATATCCACCGCATTGAACATTAACTGCAAAATACCGGAAAGCATCAGTGGAAGCGAAAACGAAATTAATTTGTCCATGATCGAGCCATTGCACATATCAATTTCATATTTATTTTGTTTCATTTTTCGCTTTCATCTCCTGTCTCTTCTCTTAAGCAACTTTTTTCTTTCTGACACTTTCTATCATACTATACAAAAAACAGCAATACAATGGCAAAAAAAGAAGAAGTTCTATTAACTAATTACATTTCATTGTAATGTCTCCATCCTCTGCATGTAACTTTACTTTTCCGTTTTTTCCACTTCTTTGGTATTTACTTTCATCCGAATCCTTTTCTTTTAGTGTTCCTTCAAGAGTCTCTGACACCTCAATATCCCCCAGATCGGTAGAAGCATCTACTCCAAGCAATGACCATTGTTTTTTTGAACCTTGTACTTCTATATCTCCTAAGTCATTGTTGATTAAAGTCTCACCTGTAAATTCATTATTTTTTGCGGTAAAATCACCGTCTGACAAAACAAAGTTACAGGTTTTTATCTTAGAATCATAAGTTTTCACATCACCTAAAGAAGCTGAAACAGCAACCTCTTTTAATGTGCTGTTCTTAATAAAAATATCTCCATCACCTGATGAAACTGTTCCACTCTCAAAGCAGACATGATTCAGCAAAATATTACCCAAGTCACTATTTAGCGTTGCAGTTTGAAATTTTGCATTCTCCGGAACATATAATGTTACAACATTTTCATCCGTCGTAAAGTCTTTGTCTTTTGACAGGAATGCTGTAAGAAATCCAATATCTATATGTATATAAGAATTGGAGTCTGAATCTTCTTTAAGCGTAAGAATTTTATTTTTCACATCATAAGAAACAGGTTCTTTTTCCTTTGAATCTGAAGTCGTATAACTGATATAATAAGAATCATCATCAGACGATACCATCTGTAAATTTAAAGAAGAGAGGTCTACATTTAATGTGGTATAGGTATCTATCTTTGTTTTCTCTAATTCACAGACAGAATTCTTTTTTGTCGCTGAACCTTTGAGCTGATTTAAATCAGCTGCAAGCACATAATTTTTTCCTCCGGTTAAAAATCCCGCTGTAACAAGAAGCATCCCTGCGACTGTACAGCCAGCTCCTGCTGCCAGACAATTTCTCATCCATTTATTCATGACTCTTTCCTCCTTGTTTAGATTTCTTAGAGTGTTTTGAAATCCACTGTGCCAGTTTTACAAATAACAGCCCAAACCATTTTGCAAGATAAATACCAAGAATCACGCTAAGAATTGCAAGACCGACAAAGAAAATTCCACTTCCACTTATAAGCGCAAATCCAGATATTGAATACGGAATTGCTAAAATGCCACGAATCACAAGTTTGCCTGCGACCAAAAAGAATGAAAGTCCAAAAATAAACACACATAGGACTAAAATACCCGCGCACAAAACCAAAGATAATAAAACGACAAGGGCAGAAAAAACAAGCGGTGCCCCAATCGGTGCTGCAAAAATCGCAAGTAAGGCAATCCAGAAAATGTTACATTTTGACTGTTTCTTATCTTTTTCAACCTTTTTATCTTCCACTCCAAACACTGGTTCCTGCTCTTCTATTTTTTTATCCAGAAGATTAGAAATCAAATCTCTTGCTGCTTCCTTTGGTGTTCCAAGTTCTGTCATTAATTCTTGTGCACCGGCTTCATCTGTCTCTTCAAAATATTCAATAAAATATTCCATTGCATCCTCATAGTCCTGTTTCGGAAGCTTTTTCAAATATTTCTGTAACTGTTTTAAATATTCTTCTTTACTCACCTTCGAATCCTCCCCTCTACGATTCCGTCAATTGTATCACGGTAAACAGCCCACTCACCGTTTAAATATTCGATTTGCTCTTTTCCACTTTCGGTAATCGAATAATACTTTCGTTTTCTTCCCTGAAACTCCTGTGAATACGTGGTAAGAAATCCTGCCTTTTCAAGCTTTTTCAAAATCGGATAAAGCGTTGATTCCTTAATATCCGCCACCAGTTTAATTGTCTGACTGATTTCGTATCCATAAGAGTCCTGAGTTTCCACAATTGTCAGAATCAGATATTCAATCAATAAAGCAGAAACCGGAAAATACATGCAATCATCTCCTTTTTAATATGTAAAATATTTATATATATAAATTTTATATATAGTATAGTATCAGAGTATCGTATTGTCAATATATATGTAAAAATTTTATATATATATTCTTTCCCAAACAAAAATACAGGATTCCAGCTCATTCATGAGCCAGAATCCCATACTCTTTTGGAAGCTTCATTTCTTTATGCTGATATAAAATTTTTTCCAATTCATAAATCGCAGGTGTCAGAAATTTATTTTTATGATACACCAGTTTAAATTTGCGGTTCCATTCCTGTTTTTCATCATAAAACACCCGAATTTTTTCATGTGCCAGCTCATGTGTCAAAAGACGAAGCGACATAACAGAAAGCACTTTATTCCAAATCACTGCATTGATAATCGTCCGTGGACAATTCGCTTCCCACGTTACCTTAATTGAAATGTTATGCCGTTTCACATAGTCCTCAAAGAGCTGTCTTGTTCCACTGCCCTGCTCACGCATTGCAAAGCACTGACCATTTAATTCCGAATTTAAGATTTGAGCTTTTTCAAAAAACGGATGCCGGCTTCCGCATCCAAGCACCAGACAGTCATCAATGATCGGAATCACAAGCAAATCCGGTGACTGAATTTCTCCTTCTACAACTGCTGCATCGAGTTCAGATTTTAATAATTTTTCTTCGATTTCATGCGTATTGCTGACAAAAGAATACACCTCAAGCCCCGTCAGACTCTGTTCCAATTCTCCAATCAATGCCGGTGCAAGACACGTTCCCACTGTCAGCGTCGTTCCAAGCCGAAACCGCTCGTTTTGTCCCTGATTGAGCATCAGCTCATCTAACTGTTCAAACTGGCTCACCAAATCCCTTGCGTGGGAAAGCAGTAATTTTCCTCTTTCTGTCAGATATAATTTCTTTCCAAAACGCTCAAATAATAACCCATGATAATGCTGTTCCATTTCACGAATTGCCTGACTAATGGTCGGCTGTGAAAGATAAAGATGTTTTGCCGCCGCACTCATTGTTCCATGCTCTGCGACAGCCAGAAAAATGGTAAGATATCGAATCGTCATTGTTTTTATCGTTCCCTTTTATCTATAGGTAAAACCTATCGTTTTTATAAAATAATATCATTTTTCAAATACATCAACAAGTGTTATATTATAGTTATTGAAAATAGTACATAAAAAGCTCAAGGAGGAATAAAATGTCAGCATTAACTGTCAGCAAAGAAGAAGAAAAACGTTTAAAAGGACTTGGCTTCTTAAACAACAAAGGAACCGATAACTTTTCTGCACGGGTTCTCACTGTAAATGGAAAAATTTCCGCCGCTCAGGCTCAGTGTTTAACAGAAGCCGCAGAAAAATTTGGAAATGGAGTGCTTACCTTCACTACCCGCCAGACTGTAGAAATTCAGGGCATCCCTTATGATAAAGTAGAAGCATTTCAGGCTCATCTTGCAAAAGAAGGCTTAACCGTTGGCGGAACCGGTCCACGTGTTCGTCCGGTTGTATCCTGTAAAGGAACCACCTGCCATTATGGTCTGTTAGATTCTTTCGCAATTTCCGAAGAAATTCACAAACGTTTTTATGAGGGATATCATGAAGTAAAACTTCCTCATAAATTCAAAATTGCCGTTGGCGGATGTCCAAATAACTGTGTAAAACCAGACTTAAATGACCTTGGAATCATTGGTCAGAGAGTTCCAAATTTTGATGAAACTCTCTGCAAAGGCTGTAAAAAATGTGCCATCGAAGCAGTATGTCCGTCCGGTGCCGCTAAAGTTGTTGACGGTGTCTTAAACATTGATAAAAAAGTCTGTATCCACTGTGGTCGCTGTGTTGGGAACTGCCACTTTGACAGCATTAAAGATGGTACTTACGGATTTAAAATTTACATTGGCGGACGCTGGGGAAAACAGATTTCACAGGGTCGTGCCTTAAATAAAGTCTTTACTTCCAAAGAAGAAGCAATGGATATCATTGAAAAAACCATCTTATTCTTCCGTGCAAACGGAAAACCGGGAGAACGTTTTGCACTGACTGTAGACCGTCTTGGATTTGAGAATGTAGAAAATGAAATTTTAAACGGAGACATCTTAAGCAGAAAAGAAGAAATTTTAAAACGTGAACTGTAAAAAAAGTCAAAAAACAACCCCGAGATTGTTATCGAAAACAATCCCGGGGCATTTTTTATGCTAAATCTATTGATTTAATTATGCTAAATATTCTTTTAATGTTGCTCTTACTGCACCTGCGCCAGCAATCTCTTTTACAAAGATTTCTTCAATCAGTTCGCCGATGCCAGCTTTGTAAAGGTCAATTCCGAAGATGTTTTCATTAGAAAGAATGGATTTAAGCTGTCCGTTGTAGCTTTCCGGTTTGCCAAATTCAATCCCTTTTAATTCTGCTTTCAGTTCATCCAGCATTGGGTCTGCGGAAAGTTCAAATGCTTCTCCGTTGTCATCAAGACCAAGAAGATATCTGCACCATCCAGCGATTGCCAGCGGGATTGCTTTTAATTTCTTTGCATCTCCGTATTTTTCCACATAAGATTTGATAGTTTCTCCGTAACGGATTCCAACTTTCTGAGAAGTATCTGTTGCAATACGCTGTGGAGTATCAGGCATAAATGGATTCGGAATACGAGTGTTGATAACTTCGTCTACGAACTCTGCCGGAGAAAGGATACCCGGGTCTGTAACAACCGGCATACCTTCTACAGGACCGATTTCATGCACCAGTTTGTTTAACTGTTCGTCTTTCATTTCGTCTGCAATTAAAGTATATCCTAATACACATCCGTAAGTAGCCAGTGCTGTATGCAGTGGATTTAAGCAGGTTGTAACTTTCATACGTTCTACTTTATTTACAGTGTCACGGTCTGTCATGTAAACACCTGCTTTTTCAAGAGCCGGTCTGCCATTCGGGAAACGGTCTTCGATTACCAGATACTGCGGTCCTTCTGCATTTACAAATGGTGCAATATAAGTTCTCTTAGAAGTAATAACCGGTGCAATGTCTTCGATTCCAAGTTCCTCTAAAGATTTGCATACAGATTCTGCCGGTCTTGGTGTGATTTTATCAATCATAGACCATGGGAAAGATACCTGTGCTTCATCAGAGATGTAAGCCACGAATTCATCTTCTACGAATCCTTTTTTGTTCCATTCTTCTGCCATTGTAAGAATAGAATTTCTCAGTTTTTCTCCATTGTGAGAGCAGTTATCCATAGAAACAACAGCTAACGGAGCTTTTCCTGCTTTAAAACGTTCATGAAGCAGTGCGCATACAACAGCCATTGCAGAACCTGCTTTTTCCGGACCATTGTCGATATCGCTCTGGATGAATGGGAAATAAGTTCCATCTGCGCCTTTTAATGCATAACCTTTTTCTGTGATAGTAAAGGAAATCATCTGAAGGTCTTTATTCTGGAAGATTTCTTTTAAACGATTCCACTCAGCCTCTACATTAGACTGTGCTTTGATTGCCTCTGTTAAAGAAGCGATTACTTTTTTATCTGTACTTCCGTCTGCTTTTAAGGTAACACCCAAAACCAGATTGTCATAAGGAGCGTAGATTTTGTCCACTACATCGAAGTCAAATGTCTCTACGCAGGTAATACCTTTGTCCATAGCTCCGTTGGAAATTAAAGTATCTGCGATTCCACCAATGAAGATACGGAAAATATTTCCGATTCCGAAATGTACCCATGCCGGGGATTTCTTTGTTTCTTCTTTTACTTTTTCAATATCGTAGGATGGAAGCACAACGCCTGCTTCTTCCCAGCTTTTTTTATCTTTAATACCGTCTAAAGTCAGCTTCATCTTCGTTTTCACCTTTCTATTCTTATTTTGATTTTTTATTTATTTTCGCTCTTTGCTTCTTTTTCGATTGCTTCCCATAATCCGCAAAGGTAAGCTGCACCAAGTGCTCTGTCATACAGACCGTATCCTGGCATTGCTTTTTCGCCCCAAATCATTCTTCCGTGGTCTGGACGGATTGGTCCTTCAAATCCTGTTTCATATAAAGCTTTCATTACTGCATGCATGTCAAATGTTCCATCAGAACTTAAGTGAGCACTTTCTTCGAAGTCTCTCATTCCATCGTTGAAACGAAGGTTTCTGATATGTGCGAAATGAATTCTTCCTTTTAACATTTTAACTGTTGCAACTAAGTCGTTGTTTAAGTTTGTTCCATAAGAACCCATGCAGAATGTAACACCGTTGTGTTTGTTTGGCACCATTTCAATCAGACGTTTTAATTTTGCCTGAGAAGAAATGATACGTGGAAGTCCGAATACGCTCCATGATGGGTCATCTGGATGAATTGCCATGTTGATGTCATATTTGTCACAAACCGGCATGATTGCTTCCAGGAAGTATTTCAGGTTTTCAAACAGTTTTTCTTCATCAATATCTTTGTAAAGTTCAAACAGCTCTTTTACTTTTTCCATACGTTCCGGTTCCCAACCCGGCATTACTGTTCCGTTCATATCGTTTTTGATAGCGTCGAACATTTTTTCAGGATCCATGCTGTCGATTACATCCTGATTATATGCAAGAACGGTTGTTCCATCTTCTCTCATACGGTCAAGTTCTGTTCTTGTCCAGTCAAATACCGGCATGAAGTTGTAACATACCATGTGAATATCTGCTTTACCAAGGTTCTCTAATGTTTTGATGTATGCTTCGATGTCTTTGTCTCTGTCCGGACCGCCGGTTTTGATTGCATCACTTACGTTAACACTTTCGATACCTGCAAGGAAAAGTCCTGCATCTTCAACATCTTTTTTCAGTGCAAGGATTTCATCTAATTCCCAAACTTCTCCCGGCATTTTGTTATACAGTGTGGAAATAATTCCTTTTACATAACAGCTCTGACGAATCTGCTGTAATGTAACTGTATCATACTCTTTTCCATACCAACGCATTGTCATTTCCATAATAAACATTCTCCTTATCATTTTGATTTTTTATTTTATGTTTTCAGTTTGTGTGTATCTCTTTCTCGTATACTAGTATGGTAGTATAAACTCGAATTTTTTTCAATTCACATTTTCACTATATATTTTTTTATTTTTTTGTGTATTTTGTACAAGTTTTTTTATTTTCAGTTTAAGTCATTGACTTTAAGACTTGATTTTCAGTATACTAGTATGGAAGTTGTTAAAAGGATAACAAACTCTAATTTTCATCTGGTAAAAAACAGTTCCATAGCGTATAATTAGAAATTAGGTTATCATTTCTACTATTAGCAAAGAGAGGGTATTTTATATGATAATACTTGACAGAAATTCTTCTGAAACAGCAAGGTCCTATGCCATGCGGGTTCTTTTATATAACATTATCCACGTTGAACTTCAGCCCGGAAGTGCAGTCAGTGAAAATGAACTTTCTTCTGCCCTTTCCCTTTCAAG
>JAIIAN010000523.1 GCA_022717655.1 Bacillota bacterium
CAATCAAATGAATCCCCTTTTCCTGACAAATCCGACTGATTTCCACTAAAACCTTCGGAGACATTCCTCTTGGTAAACTCCCAGAAACACAAAGGTAATCCTCTGCTTGTAATGCTCTTATTTGATTTAAAAAATTATGGACAGCTGCCTGCGGTATTTCAGGTCCTTGATTCACTAATTTGTATTCTTCTTTCGTTTGATTGACTTGTGTAAATACATTGATACGCGTCATACCAGGCACTTCAATAAACTCTGTTTGGATTTGTTTCTTCTGTAAATAGTCTTCTATATATTTTCCTGTGAAACCAGCAGAAAAACCTAGTGCCGTACTTGGGAAATCTAGCATCTTTAATACTAGTGACACATTCACCCCTTTTCCGTTTGCCTGAATGTCATCCTCTTTTGTGCGGTTTACCATAAAAGGATGCATCTCCTCTGTTTCAATAAATAGATCAATTGCCAAATTCATCGTGCATGTGTAGATAGACATAACCAATGACCTCCTTGACTCTATTATGAAATACGCGAAAGAGAAAATGTTTTCTTAATCGTTCCAACACAAAGAAAACCTTTACATTTATAAACTCGTCGTGCTATTTTTTAACTAACTTTTGGTGAAAGAAGGAAAGAATATGGATCACAAATTAAGTGAAACAGAACAGTACCTCTGGAACTTTATCGAACACCACATCCTAGAGATCCCTAACTACTCCATCGTGAAACTAAGTGAACAAGCAAATGTCTCAACAGCCACCATTGTGCGGACAATGAAAAAGAAAGGCTATGAAGGGTTTACTTCGTTTAAGCATCATCTAAAAGAAGGAGAAAACAAGAACATCAATTTTTCTTTCTTAGATAAAGTAGACAAAGGTATCCGCCGAGCTATTCTAAAAAACGAACAAGAAGTGGTACGTACAATCAATATGTTGGAAATCGGAAACATTGAGGATGCGATACAAAAAATCAAATTTGCTGACCGGGTTTTTGTCTTTGCCCGAGGATTTTCAGAAATGATTGGCCAAGAAATGCTGGTAAAACTTCAATTAACGGGAAAAAATTGTCAAATGCATACTGATCCAGAAATTATCAAAAGCATCAGTCAGAAACTGACTAAGAAAGACAGCGTTATTTTTGTTTCTTTGAACGGCGAGACAAAAGAACTCGTCACCGCCGCAAAGAATTGCTATGATGCAGAGATTGGTTCGATTTTAGTTACAGCCAATCATTCCTCTACACTGAAAGACTATTGCGAGATCAATCTCGTAGGTTTCAAATCAGAAGGTTCTTATTTCCCTGATTATGAAGTACGGTCACGCTTGCCTCTCCAGATCATCGCGAGAACCCTGCTTGACGCCTATGTATTACGT
>JAIIAN010000524.1 GCA_022717655.1 Bacillota bacterium
TGCATAAGGAGGACAAGTTCCTTCAGCAGTTAGGATATCTTCTGTACAGGGATGAGGATGGCAAGCGTGATGACTCAGTGAATTTCACCGCAGAGGAGTTACTCGGAACATTTTTATGGTACTCAGATTTCAAGCAAGTGGCTGCTGCCAATTTCCCTCACTTCTTCAAAAATACGAAGGAGGGCGAAGAACCGACCATGGAGGATATCACCATGGGCATACGTGCGCAGGTCAGAGCACTCACCGATGGCGACATCACCAAGCAGCAGGCTGTCTTTGAGACCGACTGCTGGGCAGCACTGACAGAGTTGGACGAGAAGGCGCGGGAGGCTGAGGAATACAATGAAAAAATGAAAAGCTTATGACAGAAAAACAGTTCGATGCTATCGGATATTTCAAACAGTTGACAGAGGAGAACAACACCTGCCGACTGCATAATTTTGTCGCGACGACATGCAGCGGACCAGATACCGTGCAGGGAGTGCTGCAGCAGTTTCGCACAGCATCCAACTTCGTGATGGTCTCTGATACCGTTGACTCCAATACTCACTCTGTGGGTGATGGCTTCTTCGACCGCAACGTGTTCACAGTCTGGATTCTCGCTTCATACAAGCGTGATGACATGGCAGACCGGGAGGAGAAACTGAATATCTGCAGATATATTTTCCGGCAGTTCCTCAGTCGTCTTCTGCATGACAAGGAGTATCAGAAGTTCGGTGACCAGCTGGAGTATCTCAATCTCAATCAGGTCTATTCGACAGAATTAGGGCGCTACTCGATGAACGGATGCACAGGCCTATATTTCATGCTGACATCTGACGAGCCTACCGACTTACAATATGATGAGAACTTATGGCAGAAGTGATAGACGAACTCCTCAAATACGAGAAGGGGTGGACGGAAAATATGGCTGACTATTGGCGTGAGCGCATGGAGCGCTTGCGCACAATAGATACAGGCGCCCTCTATTCGTCCATCAAGGGCCACCTTGAGCAAGGCACAGTGACCACCATCGAACATACGTTTTTGCAATATGGTATCTATGTGGCTGCAGGAGTTGGACCTGCACACGTCTGGAAAAAGTGGACAGAAGCGCAGGGCGGAGAAAAAGTCATGCGTGCCAATGATGGCGACCTTGACTTCCTCAACAAGCAGTATCGAGCCGAGAGGGAGTTGGATAAACCCAAAAAAGTGGGTCCTGCCTGGGGCGGTCGTGTCGCTGGTGGCGTGCCAAAAGGCAGACGTGACTGGTTCTCGGCTAAATACTATGCCTCTGTCATGAAGCTCAATGAGCATGAGGCTGATTTCTATGGCGAGACATACAATGGACTCATGGCTTCTGCATTGACAGAGATATTCAAGGGCAT
>JAIIAN010000525.1 GCA_022717655.1 Bacillota bacterium
CGCTTGGATAAAAGATCTTTCTATCACAGGCTGGACATACAATGAAAACGCCAATGTTCCAACAGCTAAGGCACAGTTTGGAGATGTTGTATTCTCATATAGTAGTGAAGAAAATGGTAGATATACAAATGTAGTGCCAAAGAATGCCGGAACATGGTATGTAAAGGCAACTGTGGCAGGAACAGAGAATTATACAGGGCTAGAGTCTGTTGAATCATTTACCATTGCAAAAGCGAATACAACACTTACCTTTGAAAAAGAAAACATTGATAAAACTTATGATAAAAATGCAATTTCTAAACCAATGGTAACAAAAAAGGGTAGCGGTAATGATATTGTATTTGAATGGTATATTGCTAACGGAAGCGATTGGAAGAAACTTGACAATGCACCATCTGATGTAGGTGCGTATAAAGTCGTTGCCAGCGTAACAGAAGATAGAAACTACAATGGAGCAAGTATTGAAAAAGAGTTCTCTATCAGTAAGGCAGATAACAAATGGACAAAAGAATTATCTATCAAAGGCTGGACTTGTGGAGAAGCAGCAAGTACTCCAAGCGCTACGGCAAAATATGGAGATGTAGTATATACTTACAGCAGCAGTAGAGATGGCGCTTATACAAGTGCTGTGCCGGTAAATGCCGGAACATGGTATGTTAAGGCAAGCGTGACAGGAACAGCTAACTATACAGGCTTAGAGTCTGCTCCGGTATCTTTTGAAATCAAAAAAGCCGACAGTTCCATTAAATTCAAAGATAGTGTTGCTTTGGATAAAGTGTATGATACCAATGCTGTTGTCGTAACAGAAGAACAAGTTGAAAAAAAAGGTAGTACAGGAACAGTTTCCTTTACTTTTGAAAAGAAAGTCAATGATGAATGGAAAGCTGTTGACTCTGCAACAGAAGTGGGGACATATCGCGTAATAGCGACATTAGCTGAAGATAACAGCCATACTTCTGCAACGTCAAAACCATTAGAATTTACAATCAGTAAAGCAAATAGTGCTGTTAGCATAACTACACAGTCTCTTGATAAAGCGTATGATGGAAATGCAGTAACTACTCCTGAATATACAACATCAGGAAGTAATGGAAAAGTAACAATTAAATGGCAAGAAAAATCAATGACTAGAACAGCTGAATGGAAGGATTTGAAATCAGCGCCAAGCACCGTTGGAACTTACCGAGTAGTTGTAGAACTTGCCGGAAATGCCAATTACAATCCTGCAAGCGCAACATTAAACTTTGTGATTTCACAGACAAAAAACGCTTGGATAAAAGATCTTTCTATCACAGGCTGGACATACAATGAAAACGCCAATGTTCCAACAGCTAAGGCACAGTTTGGAGATGTTGTATTCTCATA
>JAIIAN010000526.1 GCA_022717655.1 Bacillota bacterium
GTTGTCCGGGGTTCGAATCCCCGCACGCTCACTGCTTAGAAAAAGGAAATCTCGGATTTGAGGTTTCCTTTTTTGTTATTTCAGCCTATCCTTTTTCTGGTTTTTCAAGCGTTCTCCGGCTTCTCTCCGCCTCTGCCAGACGGATCACAACCAGCACCTGCAGTCCCAGATTCAGAAATGCGGCTGTCTTTAAAAGTTCCCCATACTTCCACAGACCTGCCACAGCCACTCCCCCTGCCACCAGGCAGAGGGCATAGATAAGTGCCAGAACCCCGATGATCTTACTGCTTCGTTTCACTTGGCTCCTCCTGATTCTTCGCTGCTCTCCGGTATGCTTCCTCGAAAAACGCTTCCTGTGAATTGAATGGTGCCTCTTCGCTTTCCTCGATCCGGTAAGTACCATCCGGCTGCTGGACTCTCGCCTTCACATTATCTTTCAACATAGCCTGGAACATTTCCCTTATCCGGCATTTTAACTTCTCATCATAAACAGGAACTGCTACCTCCACACGCCGTAACGTATTCCTGGTCATGAAATCCGCAGATGCGATGTAGATCTGATCCCGGTCTTCGGTTCCAAATATGTAGATTCTGGAATGTTCCAGATACCGTCCCACAATGCTGCGGATATGGATATGTTCCGTTTCTCCCAAAACACCACTCCGCAGACAGCAGATGCCACGGACGACCATATCGATCTTCACTCCAGCTTTGGATGCCTCCACCAGCTTGTCGATGATCCGCTTATCCGTCAGGGAATTGATCTTGATTCCAATGTAGGCTGGTTTTCCCTCCTTCGCCATCTGGATCTCCTGATCGATCAAGTCCAGAACCGGCTTCTGCAGGCATTTTGGCGCCACCAGGAGATGCTTTGTCTCATCCACAGTTTTTCCAAGAAGAATCGCCTGGAATACCATCAACGCTTCTTCTCCGATCTCCTGGTTCGCTGTGATCAGAGAAAGATCCGTATACAGTCTCGCCGTTTTTTCATTATAATTGCCGGTTCCAATCTGGGTGATATACTGGATCTGATCTCCGTCTTTTCTGGTGATCAGACATAATTTGGAGTGAACCTTCAGGCCATCAATCCCATAAACCACATGACATCCGGCGTCCTCCAGTCTCCGACTCCATTCGATGTTATTTTCCTCATCAAACCGGGCCTTTAACTCCACCAGGACATCCACCTGTTTGCCATTTTCCGCCGCTTCCGCCAGAGCTTCTACTACCTTGGAGTTCTTTGCCAGACGGTACAGCGTCATGCGGATGGACACCACCTTCGGGTCTCCCGCCGCCTCCTGAAGCATCTGCAAAAATGGACGAATGCTCTCATATGGATAAGACAGCAGCACATCCTTCTGAAG
>JAIIAN010000527.1 GCA_022717655.1 Bacillota bacterium
AGGATACTACCAGCTTTCGCATTCCAGTAAAACAGAATGGGCAGGGAAAAGTAGTACAGAACAGTATGAAATGTTGAAGCAGGGATATCAGATACTCAAGGGGCATGGGTTAACTCCAACCTGTTTTTTTGCTCCTTGCCATACCTATGATGCAGCAACCGTTGAGGCGATTGCATCAATGAAAACGGAAGGGTGCTCCATGTATATTTCGGACGGATATGCCCTTCATCCGTACCAAAGAGATGGCGTTTATTTCCTACCGACGCTATTTGATACACCCCATAAGCTTCCAATGCAAGGCATTTATACGTTTGTCTATCACCCTAATAATATGCAGGAACAAGACTTTGTATATTTGGAAGACTTCTTAAAGAAATACGCATCGCTGTTTCGAAGTGCGGATGAAATCATGGGAGAATATAGTCTCATAAAAGAACAGGGAATCCTTGGAAAAATAATAGAACACGCAATTTATTTCCTGAGAGGGATAAAGGGATCTAAAGAGTAAGAGAGTATGAGTGATTGGATTTATGAAGAGGAACTAAAGTTGTAGCGCTCTTGTATGCTTTGGTTTTTCTTGCGATATTTATTCAATGCTCCCATTTGTTGAGAAAACTAATGATGAAACTTGGTTGGTATGTAATATATGAGCTATACTGTAATGATGACAATCTTGACTCCGACCTATAACCGTGCTAAAACACTTCCTAAATTAATTGAAAGTCTTTACAGTCAAACAACCACAAATTTTCAATGGTTGGTAATTGATGATGGAAGTACGGATGACACAGAGTCTATTTTCGAGAAGCTAAAAAACTATGATCTTCCGTTTCAGTGGGAATACCACAAAAAAGAAAACGGAGGAAAGCACACTGCGCTGAATTTTGCTCACGCATATATTAAAGGTGAAGTTGTTCTGATTCTTGATAGTGACGATTATTTGACAGATGACGCAATAGAAACCGTTGAAAAAGAGTGGCCGCATTACCGCAATCGCCCTGATATTTGTGGAATGAGTTTTTTTAAAGGAAAAAAGGATGGAAGTCATCTGAGTGTTGCAAATGCACAGGATATCTACATTGATGATGACATTCATTACTTGGTAAATCGAAGGATTAAAGGAGATCGGTGCGAAGTTGTGAGGACGGATTTCCTGAAAAAATACTCGTTTCCGGTTTATCCTGGTGAAAGATTTTTCTCTGAAGGATGGTTTTGGAACACATTGGCCATGAACTACAAAACCGTGTACAGAAATAAAACGATTTACATATGTGAGTATCTGGAGGATGGCTTGACAAAAAGCGGACGTGCCCTGCGGATGAAATGCCCATTGGGAATGATGGATGACTGCCGAATGTAT
>JAIIAN010000528.1 GCA_022717655.1 Bacillota bacterium
TATGTGAACTGCTCTGCCGGATGCGTCTTAAATTTGTTCTTGATCTTGCCTACCTGTAAGGAGACGGTGTCATCTTTGCATTCCATTGTGAGTTCACCTGACGGCAGGCTTCCGATCAGATCAAATACTTTTGCCGGTATGATGAACGGAGTACCTTCTGCGCTTTCTAATTTCGCCTTTACGGTCACTTCCATGTTGGAGGCGATTAAATACCCGTCTTTCAGCAATACGCCCTGTAAAGCCTCTATGGTGGTTGTCTTGGGGACTATCCCCTTTATCTGTGCAATCTTCCTCGATAACTCGTTTTTATCAATCTTCATCCTTCAATTCCACTCCTTCCAAAATCAATATTGTGCACATACTCTCTTTCAGCCGGTACGGCTCCAGGTCTTCCTCTTTCATGTACTTCCGGCCATACAGTTCTTTCATACGTTTCCATACATCCCAGGGCACACGGTAAAATCTCTGCAAGCTCATGGACACCATTACATAGCAGTGAGCGCCAAACTTCTCGTACAGATCTAAGCTTTCCCACTGTGTATCAGTAACCACTTCCTGCCGCATCCGGTCTGAGTCCGTATGTTTTGCTTCAAACATAATCCCGGTACCGTCACACAGGATCCCTTTGTAATCGGGTTGTCCTTTCTTCTCGTAATACCCCTTTATCGTTCCGTCCCAATCCCTTCCAGTGATATGGAACGGCTCCGGGGTTTTCTCGATGTGCGCCCAGCCCCTGCTCTTATAGAACTCGCAGGCTGCGGAAATCCACCTCTCAAACGTTTCCCCGGCTTCTTTACTCCTTCGTCCGATCAGTTGCTTTCTGGGATCAGCCATTCTCTTCGCCTGCCAATCTCTTCTCCAGAATGCACTTTATATCCGCCAGCTTCGTAGCTCCGATGCCTTTGACATTCCCGATCTCTTCAATGATCTCCGGGATATTCACAGGTGCTTTCTTCGGAGTATGTGCTTTTCCACGGTTATAGCCCTCGCTTCTGGCTTTTTCCACACGGTCTTCCACATAATTCACAAGCTGTTCATCCGTCATCTTGCGCAGCTTTACCGCTTTTTCATGGATTCTGTCTTCATCCACAGTTCTCCGGCAGTTTCTCTTTTTAGCCATTTTCTGCTCCTTTCGTTCCTCCTTGCTGGCATGAGACATTGCAATGCCTGCAGTGTAATCTCTGTATCCTTCGTTATTCCGGCACCACATATCACATAATCGCTTTGAGCGACACAAGGGAAACTTCGTATGCTGTTTTCGCATTTCCCTCTTTCATAAAGACACGGCTCTGGATGCGTCCTTTGCACTGCAGATAGGTTCCCACCTTCAGCCCGGATGCGTAGATTGCATTTCTTCCC
>JAIIAN010000529.1 GCA_022717655.1 Bacillota bacterium
GAAGTATGGCATGACACGCGACGAATTGTATTTCAAGATGAAATCGCAGAACGTCCTTGGCCGCCGTTATTTCTATCCTTTGATTAGCGAGTTCTCCACTTACCGTGGACTGGAGAGTGCCAAGCCCGAGAATCTTCCAAATGCTCATAAAATAGCAGACAGCGTGATATGCTTGCCAATGCACCATCTGCTATGTAAAGAAGATGTGCAGAGAGTATTGGATTGTATTGTGAAATAGTATGGAACATTTGTCATATCAAGCAGCAGCCAAACTGCAAACTCCATTTTTCTTATTTGACGAGAAGCATCTCGAAGAACAAATATCCTTGATAAACAACGCTTTAAAAAGTTATTGGAACAATGGCTTAATAGCTTATTCTTTCAAGACAAACTCGTTACCATATCTTGCGAAGGTATTCCAAAAACAAGGTGTGGCTGTTGAAGTGGTTTCTGAGGATGAGTTTGATGTAGTTAAACAAATTGCATTCTGGGGGGGCAAGATAGTATGTAATGGTCCGATAAAACAAAAAAGTTGGATAGAAAAGGTTTTGACCCAAGATTGCTATCTAAATATCGATTCAAAAAATGAATTATATTTGATAGAGCAATATGCCAAATGTAATCCAACTAAAATTATAAAGGTCGGTTTAAGGGTAAACAACGATATAGAGGACATCTTTCCAAATGCTTCTACAGCAGGGCTAAACGGTAGCCGTTTCGGCTTTAGTCAAGAAACAGGTGAATTGGAAAGTGCCGTCAAAAAGTTGCAATCTATTAATAACGTCAAAATTGCAGGTCTGCATTTGCACATTTCCACAAACTTACGCTCCTTGGATGTTTACCGATATATTGTGGATAAGTTTGACGAGATAGTTCAACTGTTTGATTTGAGAGAGATTGAATATTTGGATGCAGGAGGTGGCTTCTATGGTGAAGTTCCTAACAAACCGCAATGGCATGACTATATTTCGTCCATCGCTCAAAGGCTTTCCGAAAAAGGATATTCTCCAAGCAAGTTGAAATTGATAATAGAACCAGGCGTAAGTCTATTGTCTGGGTGCTTTAGCTATTATGCCAAGGTAGAGGATGTCAAAGATACCGCACGTTCGCATTTCGTGGTGCTAAACGGAAGCAGAAATCATATCGACCCATTGATGCACAAGACTATTAAAAGTTATTTCTATTCCTTGTGTAAGTCAAAGGAAGCCCCCATATATGGAAAGCCACAAATATTAGTGGGCTATACATGTTTGCAATATGACACCTTTTTCAATATCGAGAACGAGCAAGGACTTCAAGTTGGCGATATAGTGAGATTTGACAAAGTTGGTGCTTATACATTAACATTTTCACCCC
>JAIIAN010000530.1 GCA_022717655.1 Bacillota bacterium
GTTATATGAACCTACTGTTCCAGGAAGATTGACACGAGCTTCTTTTCCATAACCAAGTAAATCTTGAACAGGAAGCATCGCAATCAAAGCATCACAATCAAAAGCATAACTTAAAATATCTTGTATGACATCTTCTCCTTTATATCCTAAAGAAATCATGACCTCTTTTATAAATTCTTTGTCTTCTAATTCATCATACCATTGTTTTAAGGGTGCGTTGTCATGTGTTCCTGTATAAACAACAGATTGTTTAGGTATTTTATATTTTACTTTTCTTTCATCTTCACCAAATGAAAATTGCATAACTTTCATTCCCAGTAAATGATAATGATCTCGTAATTCATGAACTTCTGGTCTTAATTCTCCTAAATCTTCAACAATCATATTTAATTCAGGAAGTTGTTTATAAACTGAATCTAAGAAATGATAACTTGGCCCTTCAATCCATTTTCCTTCACTTGCCGTCTTACTTCCATAAGGAACCGACCAATACGTATCAAAGGCTCTAAAATGATCAATACGCAAAATATCAAAGATTTCATTATTCCATTTTAATCTTTTGATCCAAAAATTATATCTTGTTTTCTTTAAATAATTCCAATTATAAAGAGGATGTCCCCATAATTGACCATCCGCAGAAAAATAATCAGGTGCCGCTCCTGAAATATAAAGTGGATAATAATCTTTTCCTAATTGAAAACATTTACGATATTCATAAACATCAGCTGAATCATTTCCTACATAAAGTGGAAGATCTCCCATAATAGAAATACCTTTTTCGTGAGCATGTATTTTTAATAAATTAAATTGTTTTTCGGCTTTTTTATTAATAAATAACTTTAACTCAATGTTAATTTTGCGCTGCCGATAATACCTCAGACCGTATTGTTTCTGAGGTATTTATGTCATTAAAAAAGTCGTCTCTTGCCATCCTGCTTGCCCTGCTGTTTTTCTTTGTCGCCAGTGCCGCAACTAACGTCTGGCTGGCCATTAAAAGCAACAACTCCCTGGATAACGTGAATAAAGAGATTCAGGTGGTGTTATCCATTATCGATCCCATTAACCATAGCCGTACCCTGCGCGTGCGGGTTATGGAGTATATGAAACAGGTGGAAAGTGGCGACACCACCGGTCTCGATGAGAAGCTGGCCTCCGTTAAGCTGGCTCTGACCAAAGCCGATGGCGCCTTCGCCGCGTTTAATGACGCCCCCCGCCTGGCGGACGAAGCGCCGCTGGTGAAAAACTATAATGACGGCTGGCTGGCCTACCGCGATCGTGGCCTGGTGCCGCTGATTGAGGCGGCTTCCGCCCATGACAAGGCAAAGTTTGATGCGCTGATCCCGCAGATTTCTGGC
>JAIIAN010000129.1 GCA_022717655.1 Bacillota bacterium
ATGTGGTCATTATCTGTAGTTTGATCATTTCTGTTATCAGTATTATTTTTCTAAGAAGGATTGCTATTTTTCTTGGAGCTGAGGGTGAGATGCTGGAAAATTGCGTGACTTATGGAAGAATTATTTTGTTGTCTCTGCCTTTTCTTATGCTTCAGTATGCCTTTTCAAGTCTTTCTGTCACCGCAGAAAAACCAAAACTTGGACTTATTGTAACCGTTACAGCAGGAGTGACGAATGTAATTGGTGATGCACTTTTCATGGGTGTATTTCAATGGGGAATTGCTGGTGCTGCACTGGCATCTGTACTTGGACAGGTAATAGGAGGAATTATTCCACTTTTATATTTTGCCAGAAAGAATACAAGCAGTTTAAGGATTGGAAAGTTCAAATGGGATGGAAAAGCGCTTACGCGGGTATGCTCTAACGGTGTATCAGAACTTATGAGTAATATTTCCATGTCGATTGTTGGTATGCTGTATAATGCACAGCTTATGAAATATGCAGGAGAAAATGGTGTTGCAGCTTATGGAATAATTATGTATGTAAATTTCATTTTTCTTGCAGTTTTCATCGGATATGCAACAGGAGTTGCACCGGTAATCAGCTATCATTATGGCGCAGGAAATACGAAAGAATTAAAAAATCTGCTAAAACGAAGTGTGATTATGATTCTCTTGGCTTCAGGAGTAATGCTTTTCTTATCGGAATCTCTGGCAAAACCGCTTGCGGGCATTTTTGTTGGCTATGACCAAACTCTTTTGAAAATGACGGTTCATGCATTTTCAATTTATGCGATATCATTTTTATTTTCGGGGATTTCCATATTTGGCTCTTCGTTTTTTACAGCACTTGGAGATGGACTTACCTCAGCAATTATCTCATTTTTAAGAACACTTTTGTTTGAAAGTGGCGCAGTTCTCCTTTTACCACTTATATTAGGATTGGATGGAATCTGGAGCGCAATTATTGTAGCTGAGTTTATGGCGGTAACAGTAACGGTGGTTTTTCTTGTGGCCAAAAGAAAAAAATATAAATATTTTTAAGTAGCATGAGAGAGGCAGGTAGTGCTATTATAGATATAAAATATTGAAAAGGAGAAGCGTATGAATATTCTAAAAAATAAGGTGTTTTTATATCTGACAGAATTTTTTGCCGGTATGTCTGTTATGGCAGTGGAACTTGGAGCAAGTCGTCTTTTAGCACCGTATTTTAGTTCTTCTCAGATTGTATGGACAATCATCATTGGAACAATTATGATTGCAATGGCATTGGGAAATATCTATGGTGGAAAAAGTGCCGATAAATCCCCAGACCCATCTAAGCTATATGGGAGAATTTTAATTGCAGGAATCTGGATTGCTCTGATTCCAGTGGCAGGAAAGTACATTGTGCTTGGAATTTCTGCGCTGTTGATTTTTACAGTAAGCAGTAATTTCTTAATTATCGCAGCTTTTGCTGCCTGTATGGTGATTTTTGTATTCCCACTGTTTTTGCTTGGAACAGTGACCCCATCCTTTGTAAAGTACTCCGTGGACAGTCTGGAGGATAGTGGAAAAACAGTCGGAACGCTTGGTGCATTTAACACCATCGGAAGCATTATCGGAACATTTGTGCCGACCTTTATTACGATTCCAGCAGTGGGAACTTCTATTACATTTCTTGTCTTTGCAGGAATTTTACTGGCACTGAGCATGATTTACTTTATTGGGACGCAGAAAGGAAAGAAAAAAGTGATTGCATCAGGTTTGGTCTTCGTATTGTGCTGTGCACTGGGCTATTCTGATTCCTTTGCTTTCTGGTAAAAGAACCTGACTTATGAAGGAGAATCCATTTATAACTATCTTCAAGTTTCAGAAACAGACAAAAGAGTGGTGCTTTCGACGAATGTATTATTCGGTGTGCAGTCTGTCTATATGAAAGAAAAAGGGCTGACGGGAGTGTATTATGATTAGATTATGCTATGGCAGCACCGCTTATGATTCCTGAAAAAAAGACAGAAGATATGGATGTGCTGATTCTTGGAATGGGAACAGGAACTTATGCGACCCAGTGCAGAAAATATTTTTCTCTGCCAGACGATGTAAAAGTGATAACTTACGATGGACGAGCTTACTTACAGGCTGAAAATAAGAAATATGATGTGATTATGGTAGATGCTTATCAGGATATCACGATTCCATTTCAGATGTCGTCGGTTGAATTTTTTACAATGGTCAAAGAACATTTAAATGAAAATGGTGTAATGGTGGTAAATATGAATATGCGTGGCAGTGGAGAGGGAAATATCAATGAATATCTTTCCGATACCATCGCATCCGTATTTGGAACTGTATATACAACAGATGTGAAAAATTCAACCAACCGTGAATTATTTGCTTCTGAAAACGATGAGTTGATTGATACCTTAAAAACAAATACCAGACAGCTTCAAAATAAAGAGTTACAAGCTTTGATGACTACAGTTGCAGATGAGAGCTCTGCTTATCATGCGGGAAATTATGTTATGACGGATGATAAAGCACCGGTAGAACTGCTTGGCATGCAGGTGATTGACCAGATTATACAGGAAGAAGTTGCTTATTATAAGCAGATTTACAAAGAAAATGGACTTCAGGGATTACTGGAGGAATTGTAAAAGTACAGGTATTCAAATTTTGGAGCCTATTATGAATGATTACAGGGACGCAGTTTTTGTCATAAAAAGAGGATAAAACTTCTTTTTTATGATAAAAGCTGCGTCCCTGATTTGTTATGAATTAGTCAGACATATTATAATAACCGGCATAAATTCCATTTTTCTCAAGCAGGCTTTCATGTGTTCCACGTTCTGCAATTCCATTTTCCGTAAGTACAATAATCTCGTCTGCATTTTTGATAGTAGACAAGCGGTGTGCAATGGTAATGGTGGTTCGGTTTTTAGAAAGCTCTTCGAGACTGCGCTGAATCCAGCGTTCACTCTCGTTATCCAAGGCACTGGTTGCCTCATCAAGAATCAAAATCGGCGGATTCTTTAAGAATACACGTGCAATAGAGATTCGCTGTTTCTGACCACCAGAAAGTCTTGCGCCACGTTCGCCCACAAAGGTATCATACTGTTCGGGAAGTTCCATAATAAAATCATGAATATTAGCACGTTTTGCAGCTGTAATAATTTCCTCTTCGGATGCATCCGGTTTTCCGTAAGCAATATTTTCACGAATCGTTCCGGAGAACAGATAGACATCCTGCTGGACAACACCAATCTGACTTCTTAGACTTTTTAAAGTAAGAGAGCGGACATCCTGTCCATCTACTGTGATTTGACCATCTGTTACATCATAGAAACGAGGCAGTAAAGAGCAGATGGTAGTCTTTCCAGCACCAGATGGACCGACCAGTGCGACAGATTTTCCAGCAGGGATATCAATGGATACATGAGAAAGTACGTCCGTTTCATCGTCGCTGTAGTGAAAGGTCACATCTTTATAGCAGACATGTCCTTTTACATTCTTAAGTTCTATGGCGTCTGGCTCATCCTGAATTTCCGGAATGGTTTCCATGACGTCAAGAAAACGGCGGAAACCAGAGAATCCTTTCTGTATCATTTCCATTAATTCTACTAAAATCTGGATTGGACTAATGAAAATTCCGATATACAGAGCATACATGGCAAGGTCAGCAGGAGACATTTCATTATTTGCAATTAGATAACCGCCATAAATTAAGGTGATAAGATACATCATGCCCTGGAAGAACAGATTGGAACTCATAAATTCCCCCATGTATTTGTAGTTATTGTCTTTGGAGACAAGAAAAGCATGATTGCTTTTTTTGAATTTTTCTTTTTCAATCTCTTCATTTGTGAAAGACTGTACCACACGGATTCCGGATAAAGTATCCTGCAGGCTGGCATTGACATCACCAATTTTTCTTCTGTTTTCCATAAATGTCTGCTGCATTTTATGATTTTGATGAAAAGAAAAAAGAAACATCACAATGACAAGCAAAATCAAAGGCAGAGCAAGTTTTTGATTAATAAAAAAGAGAAAAATGAAAGCTCCGATTATCTTGACCAGTGAAATAAAAAGGTTTTCAGGTCCGTGGTGTGCAAACTCAGAGATATCGAACAGGTCACTGACTAATTTACTCATCATCTGACCAGAATTATTCTGACTGTAATAAGAAAAGGATAATTCCTCATAGTGGTCAAAGAGTTGTTGACGCATATCTCGTTCCATGTTAGCTCCCATCATGTGCCCCTGGTAACTGACATAATATTTACAAAAACTTTGGATGACATACATCAGAAATAATCCCGCTCCAATCCATGGGAGGGCATGTAAAATGATGCTTTTATCCTGTGTAAAAAGTGTTTTTGTTGCAGTCCGCAGAATCTGTGGATAAGAGAGGTCCACAAGGCTGATAATAGTTGCACAGAGAAGGTCAATAAAAAAGACCGTCTTGTACGGACCATAGTAGTGAATGAATTTCTTTAGTGTGTTCATGAGAATTTCCTTTCCTTGTATTTAATGCGTTGAAAATTTTTCAAAGCTATAGTTAGCTCTATCTTAGCATGATGAAAAAAATTTTACAACAATTAAAGGTAACCCTTTGTAATACGAAAGTACAAGAACAAACCATTCTGGCAGTAGACCTTGGGATTAACTGTGCGGCAACGGTTACAGTAATGCAGGCAGATGGCACTATTCTGGGACGAAAGTTCTGTCATTTGAATCAGGAAATAGACCATCTTACCCATTGCATAAACCGAATTAAAAAAGCACAGAAAAATGGAAATTATAAAATACCGAGGCTGTGGGCAAGGGTAAAGGGAATCAATGCTGCAATTGCGTCAAAAATAGCTTGTTTTATTCTGGAGACAGCCGTTCAATTTCATGCCAATGTGATTGTCTTTGAATATCTGGAACGAAACGGAAAGATTCGAGGTTCAAAAAAGCAAAGAATTGCAATGTGGCGCAGTCAGGAAGTGCAATCGATTGTTGCAAATAAAGCCCATCGATTGGGAATGAGAATCAGCCATGTCTGTGCATTGGGAACGAGTAAATTTGCGTATGATGGAAGTGGAAGAGTCGAAAGAGGAATCCATGGAAATTATAGTGTATGCAAATTTCAAAATGGAAAAATATACAACTGTGATTTATCTGCCAGTTATAATATAGGGGCAAGATATTATATTCGAGAATTATTAAAAACCGTGGACGAGAGTTCAAGGTTAGAACTTGAGGCAAAAGTTCCTGAAGTATCTAAGAGAAGCACCTGCACATTCTCTACGTTAATTCGTTTTCATGCGGTACTTTTATCTGCTTAGATGAAAGTTAACTGAGTTTAAACTGTATCGTAGAAATGTAGTCCGTCCGCCTAAAGCGGACAAATGCCGAAAGGCATGTTGGAAGCACGCGACTTTAGTCGTGTGAGGCTTCACGGCAAAGGTTTCTTCTATTCAGGCATTAGGAGTTCTTCTTGGTGCAGTTATGACATTGGTGGTTCAAAGTTCTTCTGCGACAAATTGCAAATGCACATACAACCTTTAATGTGGTATGTACTTTAGTATGGCTTCCGTTAATACCGTTGATGGTGAAAATTGTTACTACAATTATCAGGGGAGAAGAAAAACAGCCAAAAGCCGTTTATCTGCCAAAATATCTGGATAATAAAGTAATTAATCAGCCGGTTGCAGCAATGTATCTGGTATCTCAGGAACTGGAACATCTGGCAGAGTTTGCAGAAAATCTTCTTGTTCAGTTAAAAGACGCATTGAATGAGGGAAAAGATTCTGCTTCTTATATTCAGTTTAAAGAAGAATTGGAAACCGTAACTCATTTACAGGAAAAAGTAACAGAATATATTACGAAACTTTTTTCAAGCGGTAATCTGACAGAACAGCAGTCAGAACAGACAGCAGGGCTGCTTTATGTAACCAATAATATTCAAAGAATTGCTGAGCGTTGTCAGGATATTGATAAAATCTGGAATCAGATAGAAAATAATGGAATGAATCTTTCCAGTGTTGCAAGTGAAGAACTGACAAGCTGTATTTCTATTACATTGGAATTGCTTAAGCAGGCAATTTAGAAGAGAGATTTAATTTAGAATCAGATTAACATAGTTAACATAATAAGTGAAACTGCCTCAGTAAGAACGTAGATAATGTAAAGCCTGTTGGTTATCATATCTTTTCTGGATTGCATCAGAAGATGCAGGGAGAGTGGTAAGAACAGGCTTGTTTTTTAATTTTTTATATTCCTTGGCAGAACAGTGAAAATGCTTTTCAAACATCTGGTTCATATAGCGGGTGCTGGAAAAACCGGATTCCATACAGATATCTAAGAGCTTTAAGTCTGTTTTCTGTATGAGCATCAGTGCATGTCTGAAACGAAGATGGCTGAGATATTCCTGAAAAGACATGCCAAGCATTTTCTGAATAAAATGTGAGATATGATAATCTGTAATATGTTCCATATCAGCAAGGTCCTGTAGAGAAATTCGTTCCGTATAATGCTGACTGATATAATCCATGATTCGGTTTAAGCGCATCGTGTTCTGATAGGCAGAAACAGATTCTCTTTCGGATGCAATATAGCAATGAGAATTGCTGGAAAGCTGATAAAGAAGTTCCAGCATAAGCCCTGAACTTTTCAAAGAGTGAAAAGGCGTATCCTGAAAATAGCAGTTTGCGCACTGATGAAAGAGCTTCTGCAGTGTCTGGTGAATAGCTCCGTCGTGGATGACAGCATCTTCAAAACGCAGATATTCCAAAGAGTAGTCAACCTGTCGATAAAAGTCAGGATGGATTTGGGCTGCTAGTATGAGATTACTGTCCCGGGAAGAAAGGGAGTGTACCTGATGGCGATTGATGATGTAAATGTCGCCAGCCTGTAATAGATAAGATTCCTGTTCCAGAAATAAAATGACAGAGCCTTCCATAATCATGCCAATCTCCAGGTCGTCATGTCCGTGAGGATTTCTGGACATCACTTCTATAAGAAAAAGTTCCATAGAATTCATTTTTGTATGCTGTACGATTTCTACTTCTTTTTGAATACTCATAAGCTTCACTTCCTTTTGGATTTTTTACTCAATCCTATTCTAACATAGAATCACAAAATAGCCTAGTGAACTACTCGGCTACAAGTAACCGAGCTTCTTACTTCAATCACTACTGTTATGCAAATACAAAAACGGTATTCACATAGTCTTACATAATGTCCACTTTAGATTTTTTAGAAGCATGAATATCTTCAAAAGTATATACGGCAGATAAGATGGGCATTGTGTGTCCCATTTTTGGGCATGAAGTTCCTGCGCTGGTAAAAGAATTTTTGGAAAAAGCGGTTTTTGAAACACCTTATTTTTATATGATTCTGACTTATGGAAACCGGCATGGCGGAGCGGTGGAACTTGCAGAAAAAATGCTGATGAAACTTGGAATTACGCCAGCCTATATGAATATTGTACGGATGGTTGATAATTTTCTGCCGGCATTTGATATGAATCAGCAAAAGGCACTAGATAAAAAGGTGGAGGAACAGATTTTTAAAATTAAGCAGGATATCGATACAGCAAGTAAATTTATTTCTCCTGTTACAAACCAGGATAGGAAAGTTCATCAAGAGTATTTGAGAAGAATGGAAAAAATGCCGGCGAATGTATTTTCTAATAGTTATCGTATTACAGAAGAATGTATCGGATGTGAGATTTGTACCAAGATTTGTCCGAAAAATTGTTTTACAGTAAAGGAACAAAAGAGCACCTGGCATCCAAAGGAATGTATTATGTGTATGGCATGCATTCATGCCTGTCCGATGAAAGCAATTCAAATGAATATGCCGGAGAAAAATCCACATGCAAGATATCCCAATGAAAATATCAGCCTTTGTGAAATTATAGATGCAAATAATCAATTACATTAAAATGTTTTCACAAAATCAAGCACAGAAAGATTGCGAGAACGCATGAAACAATTTAGGAGGAAATGAACATGGAATTTATTACATTAAACACAGGAGCAAAAATGCCGGTTGAAGGATTTGGAGTATTTCAGATTCCAGATGCAGTACAGTGTGAACAGGTTGCTCTTAGATGGAACGTTCAGCGTGGCGTGTCCATTATTCCAAAATCCGTTCATATAGATAGAATGGAACAGAATCTGGACGTCTGGGATTTCACACTGACAGATGATGAAATGAATGTGATTGCAAAAAAAGACCTTGGACACAGTGAGATTGTAAATCATGATGCCCCAGCGTTTGTAAAATTTATTTATAATTATCGGTAAAATTCAAGTAGAATATCGTAAGATTTCATGTAGATTTTATGTGTGGTAAAAAAAGAATTCAAGAAAATGGTATAAAAGCGGATAAACCATGCAGTTGAAATAGTAACACAGCTTGCTATATTGCAGAAGCCACAGGTGGAGATTTATTTGAGCTTGAACCTGTAGAGCCTTATACAGATGAGGATCTTGACTGGACAAATGACGACAGCCGAGTATCAAGAGAGC